>SUWZ01000069.1 GCA_015061185.1 Bacteroidales bacterium | reverse complement strand
TATTATTGATATTTTTAGAGTTGTGTTTAGTGCTGAGGTGACATTGGATTAAAGCCCCTTATATAATGGACCTGATTAAAGAGTTTGGAAGAGAGTTTGATATTGTTACAGCAGTTGAGGATGAGGTTGTTAGAGATTTAGAAACTTATATTTACGATAGAATTTAAAGTAATTGTTAAAAATATGAATTTTAGAAGTTTATTTGAAATAGGTCGTTCATCTTTTAAAGATGAAATTCAGCCCGATTCTCCTACCCCCAAGCACCAAATGACTCGCCGTGAAGTGGAGGAGTATGTGCCTAAGGGTAATGGTGGCATCAATAAGGAGGGGCGTACCATTAAAGATATATGCAAACAACCAGTGCCGGACCATATCTTGGATGTGGATTTCGTCATGAAGCACTTGGGTATTAAAGACCGCAAATTGGCTCAGCGTATTAGTGATGATTTCAGAAAATGGACGTCAAACAAGGTTCCTATGCCAAGCAAGGAGGGTTATGTGGATTTCAGCAGCGTGGAGCATCCTTTGTTTAAAGTGAAACTGCCGGATACCAAAGAGGAGCTGCTGAAAGAGGCTCGTAAATTCAGACCGGAGGCTACATTAGATGACTTAGATGCGGTTGATATCAGACGCGTGAGTTATAGTAAAATGAGAAAACAGATTGCCGAGCACTATGGCATTTCGGAGACTAACGCCGGGAATTTAATCGGTACAATGGATTGCGTTATTCACGAGACAACAGAAGGGTTCGCCACCATCGTGCCTAATAACCTCCACCGCTGTAAAGAACTTTACAGCCACAAAGGCTATGTCTCCAAAATGATGATGGAAGAGATGGATGAGGCTCTGATTGAAAAGAGCTTAAAGAAGAGCGGAATGTGAAAAATTGTTGCTTAAGGAATATTGCAAAAAGTTTACGGTAAAAAAGCACGCCAGAAAAATAGTAGTGACCCAAATGGCGTAATAGCAAACTGGATGCGCAATCGCAACACGATAGAATTCCTGGGTATTGGGGAACTACTATTCAATCCTTGTTTTAACCCCCTCGAATTCGAGGGGGTTAGAAAAGAGGCAGGACTCAATGCTTTCACAATGTCGCCATCAAGATGGATTGAATCAACAAATGCAAAAGGACTTGTAGCAATGGCAGACCGTTACGGAGGTACTTATGCACGCACAGATATATGCGTACCACAAATCACTCATCTATGCGGAAGAAGCTGATGTCTTGAATGTTGCTATGTTCGGTATGACAGCAAAAGAGTGGCGCGAGGCAAATCCCGACAAGAAGGGTAACATACGCGACTATGCAACCATCAACGAGCTCATTTGCCTTTCAAACATGGAGAACTTGAAGCGGAGACTAAAAAGAAAGAGTCCGGAACGATACCGAACTCTTTTCTGATAAACTATCTTATTAATGCGTCCATCTTTTTGCGGGTCAGATTATCAATTTGATAATACCTCTTTTAGTTAAGTTGACTTTTATAATCAACCGACACATAATTACCCTCAAAATCGTTTCGACCTAATTCGTAGAAATTGTCATAATACAACAAAACCTCTTAGAAGTTGTTTAAATTTTATTTCGAGCATATTTGTGTGCGATTTTTAAAAATATTTTTATTATTCTTTTGAAGTTAATAGTGGACTATTATCAAAAAAGAATAGTAAAAATAGATTAAAAAGCGCTTCAAAGATGCCGAAAAAAAAGAGAGTGAAACTCAAAATCAATTCAGTAATAAAATTTAAACAGCTTCTTAATTGGAGAATGATAATCTCTCTCCATCCGCCTCCACAACGATAGGTTTTTCTCTGTTGATGGTTTGAGCAATCAATGATTTAGATAACTCATTGAGCAACAGTTTTTGAATCACACGTTTGATTGGGCGAGCTCCAAATTGAGGGTCATACCCCTTCTCTGCCAAGAATTTCATGGCATGTGGGGTTAAGATCATTTCAATACCATTGTTTTTCATCAATTTTTGTACCCCTTTAATTTGGAGTTCAACAATCTTCAATGTCTCCTCTTTGCTGAGAGGCGTGAACATGATGATTTCATCGATGCGGTTTAAGAATTCAGGGCGAATGGTTTGTTTCAGCATCTCCAAAACATCGGTTTTTGCCTTTTCGATTACCTCATCACGGTTGTTATCAGTCATTTTTTCAAACTGTTCTCTAATCAAATTAGAGCCCAAATTGGAAGTCATGATAATAATTGTGTTTTTAAAATTGACCAAACGACCTTTATTATCTGTCAAACGTCCATCATCCAACACCTGTAGCAAAGTGTTGAAAACGTCGGGGTGAGCTTTTTCAATCTCATCAAAAAGAACCACCGAGTAAGGTTTTCTTCTGATAGCCTCAGTAAGTTGCCCGCCTTCATCGTATCCAACGTAGCCCGGAGGCGACCCGATAAGACGAGTGACGGAGAATTTCTCTTGATATTCCGACATATCGATACGCGTCATCATATTTTCGTCGTCGAACAAAAATTCGGCTAACGCTTTGGCCAACTCTGTTTTACCGACACCGGTTGTACCTAAGAATATGAAAGAACCAATAGGCTTTTTCGGATCTTGGAGTCCGGCACGACTTCTTCTAATTGCATCAGAAATTGCGTTAATAGCCTCATCTTGTCCTATCACGCGTTTATGCAATTCCTCTTCAAGATTCAGCAGTTTATCTTTTTCGCTTTGCATCATTTTGCTCACCGGAATACCCGTCCAACGAGAAACAATATCAGCAATATCTTCGCTCGTAATTTCCTCTTTGATAAGAGGAGAGTCGGTCTGAATTTCGTTTAATTTCTCTTTAATCGTTTCGATGTCAGCTTCCGCACTTTTGATTTTTCCGTAACGAATTTCTGCCACTTTTTCGTAGTTACCTTCCCGTTCTGCGCGTTCAGCCTCAAATTTCAAATTTTCGATTTCCATTTTCAGCTTCTGCATTTCATCGATTAAGCTTTTTTCCGAATTCCATTTAGCCCTTAACTCTTGGCTCTCCTCTTTTCGTTTAGAGATTTCTTTATTGAGGTAATCCAACTTAGCCTGATCATTCTCTCTTTTGATGGCTTCTCGTTCGATTTCCAATTGTTTGATTTCTCTCTCTTTTGTATCCAACTCTTCCGGAACTGAGTTAATTTCCAAGCGAAGTTTAGCAGCCGCCTCATCAATCAGGTCGATAGCCTTGTCCGGTAAAAAACGGTCGGTGATGTATCGGTTAGAAAGTTCAACCGCCGCAATTATGGCTTCATCTTTAATTCTCACTTGATGATGATTTTCATAACGCTCTTTAATACCCCGAAGGATAGAAATCGAATCCGCCTCATCCGGTTCGTTCACCATCACAATTTGGAAACGACGTTCCAAGGCTTTATCCTTTTCAAAATACTTTTGGTATTCATCCAATGTAGTAGCACCAATAGAGCGCAGTTCACCTCTTGCCAAGGCCGGTTTAAGGATATTTGCGGCATCCATAGCACCATCACTTTTTCCGGCACCCACCAAGGTGTGAATTTCGTCTATAAACAAAATGATTTCACCATCAGATGCAATAACTTCGTTAATAACAGCCTTAAGACGCTCTTCAAACTCACCTTTATATTTAGCACCGGCAATCACAGCACCCATATCCAATGAGTAGATTTGTTTGCTCATAAGATTTTCAGGAACGTCGCCACGAATAATTCTGTGAGCCAACCCTTCGGCGATAGCCGTTTTACCGGTACCCGGTTCTCCTACCAAGATAGGGTTATTTTTGGTACGTCTGCTTAATATTTGCAGAACACGACGTATCTCCTCATCTCGACCGATAACCGGATCTAATTTGCCGGAACGAGCTTTTTCGTTGAGGTTTATAGCATAACGATTGAGTGAGTCGTATGAATCTTCAGCCGATTGACTATTTACCGTACCTCCTTTTCGAAGTTCTGCAATCGCCAATTTAAGTTCTTTTTCGGACATACCGGCATCCTTTAATAAAGTAGCCACCTGACCGGGAGTATTTAATAAAGCAAGTAAAATAAATTCCAGAGAGACGAATTGGTCGCCCTCTTTTTTAGAGAGATCGTTCGCATTTTGCAGTACTTTTACTGCATCATTAGAAAGATAAGGTTCACCGCCTCCACTAACTCTTGGTAGATTTTCAATCATTTTTGTAGCAGAAGAATTTACAACTGTCAAGTTGACCCCTGTCTTGTTGAACAAGAAGCGCGTTGTATTTTCTCCCTTTTTCAATACGCCTACCAATATGTGAGTCGGTTCAATCACCTGTTGTCCTGCACTTTGTGCAAGATTGATAGCCTCCTGCACAGCCTCTTGACTCTTGATTGTAAAATTGTTAAAATTCATAATCATTAATTTTTAAGCGTTTGACGATAAAAAATTGTTGTTAAAAACAATCGGTAAAAGCAATTCAAAAAGTTTGCCAAGGAGTAGAGTGTATAGTAAAACAAGACAAAGTGGCAGAATGTTGAGTTTTATTTGTGTCAAAATGACGATTCTTCAAGACCATTCAGAAGGATTGGTTAAAACAATTCGAGTTGATTATCAAGAAAGCCATATAAGAGGAGAGGGAATAGAAAAGGAGGAATGTTGAGACTAACAAACCTCCTTCCATCCATTATAAATCAAATGGTTTTAATCTATTTTCACCACTTCAATAGTACCCTTTATTACTGTACCATTTCGCATGATAACGCTATAGAAGTAAACAGCCGGATCCACTCTTCTACCTTTAAATGTACCATCCCATCCATCATTACCTTCAAAAATCTTATCCCCATATCTGTCGAAAATCATTACCTGATGGTTAGGCATGAATGTATCGTTGTAACCATCTAAGAAGTGAGGCGTAAATGCAGAAGGAAGTTGTTTTAAAACATTCACTTGAATTAAATCACTTGGGATAGCCGGACAAATATTATCCGATAAAGTCACGTAGTAAAGAGTTGTATCGTTAGGCGTTACAGAGATAGAATTATTTCCATTTCCGTAAGTAATGTCAACAATCATATCTTCCTCGTCATCTAAATCATCAAATACAAACTCATCCAAGTTGTTTTGACTGTCGAAGCTATCTCGGTCAAACTTACCTTTGACTTCGTACCAAACCAAAGTATTAAAGTCATAATCCGTTTTAACAGAGAGTTCAATATCTTCGCCCACCCAGATTCGAGCAGGATCGCCTAAATTCGTCTCTATAATAATTTCATTTGGACTATAGCGTTTATGAATATCTAAAATAATAGAATCATTAGTATAAAGTTCGTTCATACGAAGCAATTCCAACGCAACCAAATCGTTGCTCAATAATCTAAGCGTATCCTCATACGACAATGAATCAGACTCACCGCAGAACAATTTGCGAGACTTAGAAGAAACTGTGGTACCACATTCATTTTCAATGTAGAATAACAATTTAGCGTTGTTATCATCGTATTTAACAATACCTTTCACAGAATCGTGGTATTCAAACAATTCATCGTTTTTAGTCCAATAACTATTACTAATTTCACCACCCATATCATCAATGCAAGCGATATAGTTATCAAGGTCGATAAGATTGTTCTCACAAGCAATCAGTTCAGATTGTTTTAGCGCAACTTTCGGACGCTCTTTGATATTGATATAAGACGTAGCAGTATCGGTACAACCCGTTAAAGTATCCATAGCCACAAAAGTGTAGTAGCCAGATTCACTACGTTTAATCAATTTCGTCATAGCATCTTCCATATCGCTATAAGTTTCATAGATAGCAAGTAACTCCTCGAATTTATTTCTATAAGTCTTAGGGTTGCTACTAAATATCAAACTATCTTCGACAACACTGCTTCCTCGGTAATAGTCGTAGCAGAAAGAGCTTGGGATTTGGTAGTACAATCCGGTTCTCTTATCATACTGTTCATAGTAACCACTCGCATATCTGATGTCTTGTTTATTAAGGACGATGCCCTTTGTTTCGTTGATACAAGTATCGATATTGTAAGCAATGATATTAGCAATCGTTTTGCTATTTTTTACCTCTACAAATTTAAATGTACTATCCACATTTCCACACATGTCGTAAGCATAGATAGTTACCCATAGGGATGATGTAATAGGGGATTCCGAAGTAGGGACTTGAACGATTTTCACAGAATCATTTCCGGAGCAATTGTCTTTCACAAATGCTTTAACTTGGTTTGTGAAGTCAGGCATTTTAAATAAACAACCCTTCATAGATTCCGCAAGTACAGAGTCGCCCCAATTATCAGGGAAGTCGAATTTAGGTCCAACTGTATCTCTAACCTGAATTAATTGAGTATCTCTGACGACATTATTACATCTATCAGTTATCGTATAGATTCTTGTAATATCATAATTGTAATACTCGCAAGAGAGTGAATTCTCACTTCTGTTGTTGCTCTCTTTTACCTCGATCTTAGGAGCGTTGTCGCAATTGTCTGCAACTTCGATCTCTAATGCTGCAAATATTTCACTTTCACAAGAAATCATGGTGTCTTTAAGATCTGTTAAAATGGTAGGAGCAATGTCATCTTTGATAGACATAAACTCTTGACAGATAATTCGATTACCTCTAATGTCATTTACAGCATAAGTTCTTTTGAGAATCATTTCGCAAGAATCTCCTTCGATAGAGTCATTAGATGTAAATGAGTTTTTGTTCAATTTCATCAAATTAGAGAATGAACCTCCATTCTCAAAGAACTCCTCGATATTTTTATATGGTTCAGGAACCTCGTCAATGCAAGAGTATGTTTTTCCATCTAATTTGCCAGGACAATAAAGAGTATCAATTATCCAATCTTCAACAACGACAACTTGTTCGCAAGTAGCTTTATTTCCATATTTATCTGTGTAGATCCATGCAATAGATGTGTTTCCTAAAGGATAATTTGCTTCAAATGCTTTTCCATCATTTCTGTTTGGCACACCGATGATAGAATCTTCACAAATGTCGCTGATGACAGAAATTGTTAAACCGGCTGCTTTTGCTTCTTGAATGGTGACTGCATCAGTGTATTCAGAGTCTTTTGAGATTTTTACAAAGATGGTGTCAAGAGCATCACAGTTCGGCATTGGAGCTGCAGTGTCAATAACGGTAACTTTTTGGTAGCAGCTATGAGAAGTTGTGCTGTACTTGCTAATAAATATCCATTCAATAGTTGTTTCTCCGATAGGGTAGGAGTCGTTTATTGATAAGCTATCAGAACGATAAGGAATTCCTATTATTTCCTCTTCTGTACATGCATCTTTTGCTATAGGAGTAACCAAATTGAGTTTACCCGGAGCTAATTGACATTCGTCGAATGTAAGAGCGATTGTAGTATCGTTCAAACTTTCACACTCGAAGATAGGAGCTTGAGAGCTGAGTATTGTAACCGGTTGTTCGCAAGTAACAGTATCTGTCAATAACTCGTGGAAGAA
>SUWZ01000068.1 GCA_015061185.1 Bacteroidales bacterium | reverse complement strand
CACGTTGCTCATGTTAAGGACATCAATGGTTGTCAGGCTTCTTACAAATTTATATTGGATCCTCCTGCAATCAACGTCCCTGAATTCTTCTCACCAAACGGAGACGGTGTAAACGATAAATGGGTTGTTGGTTCTTTGGCAGAAGTTTATCCTGATGCTTTAGTGGTAATCTATGATAGATTTGGAAAGGAATTGATTCAATTCAAAGGTGGAGATATCGATGGTTGGGATGGAACATACAATGGAGTTCCAATGCCTTCTACCGATTATTGGTATGTGATTGATATTGAAGAAATTGATATGCAATATTCAGGTCACTTCACATTGTTAAGACAATAAGCAATTAAGAAGTTTATAAAACTCACCTAAATAAAAAGGAGCATGTTATTGATTGGCATGCTCCTTTTTTTGTATAACTAAGTTGAAGTTGCTTTCTTGGAACTTTGCCCCGATTTACAACCCAGTCCCATCAGGCAAAAGTATCTTCAAGGCTTTTCATCAGGCTCAATCCATACTACTTATCTGTACAAAATTTTGACCTATAGGTCTAAATTTTAAACAGCACCTTAGCAAGATGCAGACAAAGATTATTAAAGAAGATCTGCATTTGTAGTTTGGCATGACTATTGTTCTATATATAGAGAAAGAAATATGATTTTTTAATTAAAATGTTGATTTATAGAGAGGTATATAGATTATTAGGTTTCTTTTATTAGGTATTAGAATCTATATTACTGACAAAATGTCGCATACAAAGGTAAATATGTCATGATAAAGAAAATTGAAAAATTATTTGTAGAATCGGGTGATGATGGAGAAGCAGAATTTATCCCTATGATATCAGATGGGGAGGATAATTTTGAATTTCTTCCTGACGAGAACAAGGATATTCCTATTTTGGCTTTGCGTAATGTCGTATTATTCCCTGAGGTAGTTTTACCTGTTTCCTTAGGAAGAAAGAAGTCCTTAATGGCTATTCGTTCGGCCTACAAAAAAGGTACTTTAGTTGGTGTTTTTACGCAAAAAAGAGCTTCAGAAGAAGATCCATCAAGAGAAGATTTGTATTCTGTTGGTACCATTGCTCAAGTCATAAAGGTGTTGGAGTTGCCGGATGGTTCAACGTCAGCCATTCTTCAAGGAAAGAAGAGAATACTTTTGGATAGCATGACGCTTTCCAAACCTTTCAATAGAGGAACAGTATCCCCCTTAGAAGATATAAAACCGACAGAAGAAGAGTCTGTTGAGTTTAATGCATTATTGGAGGCCATAAAAGATACAGCAATCAGAATTATTAAGGGCTCCAATTCGATGCCTCCGGAGGCTACCTTTGCTGTCAAGAATATAGAAAATTCAACTTCACTTATCAATTTTATTTCTGCCAACTTAGGCTTGAAATTGGAGGATAAGCAGTCGTTGTTGGAGACTGAGAATATAAAGGAAAGAGGCTTCGCTTTGATGTCCATGTTGAGTAAAGAGTTGCAATTGGTGGAAATCAAAATGGCCATTCAATCTAAAACTCAAGAAGGAATAGAACAACAACAAAGAGAATACTACTTACAGCAACAGATAAAAGCAATTCAAGATGAATTATCGGGAGGAGAGTCTGATTCCGGTTTATTTATCAATCTCAAGGATAAAGCCAAGAAAAAGAAATGGAGCAAAGAGGTTAAGGCGGTTTTTGAAAAAGAGATGAAACGTTTAGAGAGAACCCCTTCTCAGTCTCCTGATTTTTCTGTCCAACTTAATTATTTAGAGACCATGTTGAATTTGCCTTGGGGTGTTTATACCAAGGATAATCATAACTTAAAGAGTGCTCAAAAAATTTTGGATAGAGACCATTTCGGACTTGAAAAAGTAAAGGAGAGAATCATAGAACATTTAGCTGTCTTAAAATTAAAGAATGACATGAAGTCTCCTATTATCTGCCTTTATGGCCCTCCGGGTGTTGGTAAAACATCATTGGGGAAATCTGTTGCAGAGGCGTTAGGACGCAAGTATGTCAGAATTTCATTGGGCGGCTTGCATGATGAAGCCGAAATTCGAGGTCATAGAAGAACGTATATAGGAGCAATGCCGGGACGTATTATCCAAAGTTTGCAAAAGGCGGAATCTGCTAATCCGGTCTTTATTTTGGATGAGATAGATAAAATCTCCAGAGATATCAAAGGCGATCCGGAGTCGGCTCTATTGGAGGTTTTAGACCCGGAACAGAATGTGGCTTTTCATGATAACTTTTTAGATGTTGACTTCGACCTCTCTAAAATTATGTTTATAGCTACAGCCAATAATGTGGGGGCAATTTCTCAACCTCTATTGGACCGTATGGAGTTAATTGATGTTAGTGGTTACATTGTTGAAGAAAAGGTTGAAATCGCAAGAAAACATCTATTGCCTAAGGAGCTAAAGAATCATGGTTTGACGGCAGAACAATTGATTTTGCCTAAAAATACGATTGTTAAAATTATTGATTCTTATACTCGTGAATCCGGTGTTAGAGAATTGAATAAGCAACTTACCAAGATTATGCGAAAGATTGCTTGTAAAGTGGCAATGAATGAGGAGTATAATCCTGAAATTGCTCCATCTGATTTGGTGGATTATTTGGGACTTGAAAAATACTCGAAAGATGAATACGAAGGGAATGACTTTAC
This sequence comes from Bacteroidales bacterium, assembly GCA_015061185.1. Lineage (GTDB taxonomy): Bacteria > Bacteroidota > Bacteroidia > Bacteroidales > Paludibacteraceae > UBA1181. Next base: position 4,806 of record SUWZ01000068.1, on the reverse strand, counting down.
AGGTGTTGTCACAGGCTTAGCATGGACTGCAGTTGGTGGCGAAATTCTGTTTGTTGAGTCAAGTTTAAGTAAAAGCAAGGCTCCAAAATTAACTTTAACCGGAAATTTGGGAGATGTTATGAAGGAGTCTGCTGTTTTAGCTATGGAGTATTTAAGAGCTCATGCATCTGAATTTGGCATAGAAGAGAATTTATTCGAAGAGATGAGCGTGCATATTCATGTGCCGGAGGGTGCTATTCCTAAAGATGGACCCTCTGCCGGTATCACCATGGTCACTTCTTTGGCTTCAGCCCTTACAAAGCGAAAAGTGCGTAAACATTTGGCAATGACAGGAGAGATTACGCTTAGAGGAAAAGTGTTGCCGGTTGGCGGTATAAGAGAGAAAATTCTTGCTGCTAAAAGAGCCGGAATCAAGCAAATAATTCTTTGTAAGGAGAATGAAAAGGATATAAAGGATATCAAAGATATTTATTTAAAGGGACTAACTTTCCACTACGTGGAAACCATTAGTGAAGTCTTGGATATAGCATTGTTGAAATAATATCTCGTGAGGGATGTATCTTCTGCAAGGTTCATCCCTCATTTTGCTATGCCTTTAAATTGTTAAGAAAATTTTTTAATTGAGGATATAGAGCTTTCCGGTTATCGTTGTCAATGACAAAATCGGAGAGCTCTGTTTTTTTTGATTCATCCATCTGTTTTGCAATTCGTTCCAAAACTTGTTCTCGAGTAAAATTATTTCTCTTTATGCATCGTTCTATTCTAATTTCAAGAGGGGCAGAAACCATTAAAATCGAATCAAAATATGAGACCATGCCGGATTCAAATAAAATAGCTGTTTCACATGCTACAACTTCTTTGTTTTGAGCTTCTGACCATGCAATAAAATCATTAAATACAGCGGGGTGGATGATTGCATTGGTTTTTAATAAAAGTTCGTTATTATTAAAAATTAGCTGAGCCATCAATGGGCGATTGAGTTGACCATTGGAAAAAATCTCTTCGCCTAATAATTCAATTAGTTGTGTTTTGACCTTCGTATTGCTATTTAAAATTTTTTTTGAGGCAATGTCGGCATCATAGACAGGTATCCCTAAGCATCTCATCATTTCAGAAATGACAGATTTTCCGGCTCCCATACCTCCGGTTATTCCAATGCGAATCATATTACTTTTCTTCTATAATGTAATCAGTTGAAGATGGTTTTATTTTTATGTTAAATGCCTCTTGAGGACTCTTTTTTATGTGGATAGGAAGTTTGCTATCATTATCTAATGCCGTTTCATTATAATTGACTTCGATAGAGAACGATGAAGCATCTATTCTATCGTATGAACTAATTCCAACTTGACAATGGATTGTGGCAGTAGATGGAAATATTCTCAAATTCCTATTGTTTGGTAAATTGATAATTGATATTGGTGCAATTATATCCTTTTCGGTAAAAGGCTCTGTACAAATGGATAAATCTATCTCTTTATTTGAAAATGTTACATTAGGAACATTTTTAAGTAGGATTGTTGTCCTTAGAGTATCTTTTACATTCGTTAGAATAATAGAGTCTGTTTCTGCAAACTCCAAAGAATCTAATATCTCAGTCGGTCCGTATGCTATAACGTCCTGAGGAGAAATCTGTAGTGAATCGCAAAAGCAATATTGTTGAAATAATTCTACTTTAGCATTGAGTTTTACAGGCACTTTTTTTTCAGCCTGTTTAGATAGTTTTATCCTTATGGTGTCAGGATAAATGCGTTCTATCTGAATACCATCTTTTATCTGTTTTTTTAGAGGTTCAATTAACTCTTTTGTATAGAACAACTCTCTGTTTCTTTTCATGAATTTACCCACATCAACTTTCAACGGATCAAATCGTTTCCCATAGCGATGACTTAATAAACTGGTACCTCGACCGGTAATTGTTATTCTTGTTTTTTGTGGTAATTCATTGGTTATCAAATAGTCATTAGGAACATTGACATAGCTGATTGGAATCTGAATGACAGTCTCGTAGTTTTTTCTAAGAGCCTCCAATAACCATAAAAAAGAGGTGATTAAGAGAAAAAACAGAAATATCAAAAGGTCCTTACTGGTAACGAACCTTTTGATATCTTCCATTAATCGGTTAAATTTTTCTTCTATTTTTTCTCGATTCCACATGATTGATTAGTTGCGAGTGTTTTGTTGAACAGCTGTGGAGTCCGCAAAAATTGAATTTTTTTCAACTTTGATATTTACGTTGTTTGCAATTTCCAAAATAACGTATAGGTCATTTATTTCTTTCACCTTACCATGAATTCCGCCGGCAGTAATCACTTGATCGCCAACTAACATAGAATTACGGAATTTTTGAATCTCTTTTTGCTTTTTTTGCTGAGGGCGAATCATAAAGAAAAAGAAGATTACGAATATCAATATCATCATAATGATTGATGACATTCCACTTCCGGCTGGAGCTGGTGCTTGTAACAAAATTGATGTAACCATAGTTGTAATTTTAATATAATTATTTTTTGTATGAATTTACGTATGTAGCCTTTGTTAATTTATTTTCAGCCTTTAACTCTTTTACAATGGCATCTAAGATTCCGTTTATGAATGTCCCGCTCTTTGGAGTGCTATAATTTTTTGCAATTTCTATAAACTCATTCATAGTCACATTCACGGGGATGGAAGGGAAAGAACAAATTTCTGCAATAGCAGCCTGCATGATAATTGTATCCATAAACGCAATTCGGTCTGAATCCCAATTGTGAGTATGTTTTTTTACCATTTCACGATACTCATATTCGTTGTAGATGCTATTTTTTAGTAGGGTGTATGCAAATTCTTCGTCTTCTTTATCTCTGAATTGAGGTATCAATTCTTGCTCATCTCTCTTCTCCTCTTCAAATTTTCTAATAGTTTTTAAAACGAAGCTCAAAATCACCTCTGCGTCATCGTTCCAATAGATGCATAAGTCTTCCAACTCTTTTCCTAACAATTCGCATCCCGAAAATGTTTTTTTTACGATAAATCTCCAAATTTCGCGGTCTTCCTCGTAGGTAGTTTCTCCTTTTGCGCAGTAAGCATTTACCTCCGGAACTTGAGCAATCTCTTTGTATAGAGTTTTCGTAATCTCGCTCTCTTCTGTAGGCCAATCCAAATCATGCTCTTCAATAAATTTCAGTAAATCCTTATTTTGAGCTAATTGCAAGGCAAATTTATTGTTGGAAAGTTGGGTCATCAGTTGTAAATCTGCACTACGTTTGTTGCTTCGTTCCAATTTATTAGCAGCATACGCAGTGACATTTACAATCGTCTGCAATAAGTAGTGATACAACTCATACGTTTTTTCTATACTAATTGCTAATTCATCTTTTGCATCCTCAAAATCCAACGATTCTGCATTATTCTTGTAATAAGAATACAAAATTTGGATCACTTTATTTCTTAAAAGAACTCGGTTTATCATTGTTTTTTTTATTTGTTTTTGCAAAGGTAATCCTTTTTTTCGGATTGGGGTGAATTGTGGGGGGATTTGTTGAAAAAATGTCTTCTCTTTATTGTTGAAGAAGTACCTATTTTTCTAAATTCCACATCTTTATTATCTTTTTGGGAATATCAATGTTCTCTTGAATTCCAATAAACTCTTCTGCTTTGGGTCCGAAACTAAAGATAGGAACAAGTGTTCCGGTGTGTTTGATGGTTTCAAATCGTACTTCAACGTCTCCTTTTTTAAGGTCTCCATCTTTTATTGTCAAACCTCCTGTTTCGTGGTCTGCCGTGATGATAACCAATGTATTACCTTGTTTTTGTGCATAGTCTAATACTATTCCTACTGTTTTGTCAAAATCGAGCATTTCTGCCAAGGTATAAGAAGCGTCGTTTGCATGACTTCCCCAATCGATTTGAGAGCCTTCAATCATTAAGAAAAAGCCTTTTTTGTTCTTGTCTAACAACTCAATGGCCTTTTGTGTCGCTTCTGATAGCATGTCGCCCCTTCCTTCATTAGCCTTTGGTAAAGCCTCTTGCGCAACCAATCCTGCCAATTTTCCTCGTTTTACGTTCTTTACCTCCTCCATGGTGGTTGCTACTCTAAATCCTTTTTTTTCTAATTCTTTTGTTAAATCTTTTCCATCTTTTCGTTCCTTGAAGAACTTTAATCCACCCCCAATAAAAACATCGATTGGAGATTTCATGAAGTCAAGTGCAATTTCTTCTTCTTTTTTTCTGTTATCTTGATTGGCAATAAAATCTGCCGGGGTTGCATGGGTGACAGAGCTTGTTACGACTATTCCGGTTGATTTCCCGATTCTTCCTGAACGGGTTAGGGTAGAGGATAGTTTTGTAGAGTCCGGACTCATTCCTACCATGCCGTTTTTAGTTTTAACTCCGCATGCTAATGCTGTTCCGCCTGCAGCAGAGTCGGTTATGTAGTCGTTGGCAGAATAGGTCTTGGAAAATCCGATATGGGAACATCTTTCAATGTTTAGTTTTCCGTGATTTGCAGTCATTGCTGCATATATGTGATTTAATCCCATACCATCTCCAATCATGAAAATTATATTTTGGGGAACTTGCGCCCCAACTATGGATATTGACAAAATTACACTAATGGATAGTGCAACTACTCTTTTTAGCAGAACTCTCTTTTTCATTTCTTTTTTTTTTCTTAACGAGAGACAAAAGTACTATTTTTTTAGGATATTTTTTAAGGTTAGTTCTATAAATTCTCGTTTATATTTTAAAATGTAGAGTCAACTAGTAAGTGCGAAATTATAAAAAATGTTTAAAGAACTCTTCTTTGGGAGCGGAAAAATTCAATTT
>SUWZ01000035.1 GCA_015061185.1 Bacteroidales bacterium | reverse complement strand
TCAGGCTTTCTTTTCAAAAGCGAGTGCAAAGATAGAACCTTTTTTATTCCCCACCAAATGTTTTGACGAAAAAATTTTAAAAAATTTGAAAGTTTTTCTTAACTCATTTATAATCAGAATGCTATTTTTGAATGATTTTTGAACTTTTTTCTGCCTTTTGCGTTAGCAAATCAAAATTTGACCAAATTTTGCAGAGAAATGGGGGTTTTAGGTTTGTTAGCGTAGGGGCGAATCGCATTCACCCTGTTTTTGTATTAGCGATATTTATCCTCGATAGTGTAATATGTATTTCGTGCGTTTCAAGGTGCTGACGTGTGTTTCAGATTCAGGATTCAGGTTTCAGGTTTCAGATATGCTTTTACCTGACACATCTCCCTGCATGGAAGGCAGTACTGAGCGAAGCGATGGTAGCCTGGGACACAGTCTCAGGAAAATAGCGATGGTAGCCCGGGGCAAAGTCTCGGGACAGTCAAAACAGGGCGAATGCGATTCGCCCCAACGGCAGGGACCATAATATAATAACGAACCCGTTGGAGGAGTACTGAAATATCGGAGAGTTAATCTCTTGAAACCAGAATCTTGGAACGTGCGTCAGCAGCCAAGCTCTTGAATCTCGCCCCCAATGATGTTAACATTTAGTAATTGCTTATACTCGCTGTTGTCTGATTGCCAATCCTCCTATTACTCAAAATCTTTGAAAAAAGGTAAATCTACCTTCTTTAAATAAAATTCAAATTGAGCATCATCAATATTCTCTTCAATCATATTGACGTAAGAGTCCTCAATAGACCCATCCTTTCGAATTAACTCCATAGTTTGCTCGGCATTCAAGTATAGACATAACCTTCCTGCCTCAAATTTAACAAACATAACAGGAGTATATGCTCCCGACAATAAGGTTGCATTCTCAAGCTCAATGCGAGCCGGATTTTGATATACCTGATAATAACTTCCACGATAATACTCCAATGTACCATCCTCATATCGTTGAGCAAAATAGACAACAGAATCTTTAAAATAAAGCACTCCATTATGAAGCCGCTCTTGAACGTTTTCTAACAAAGACTCTTTTAAAGAAGGAAGAAGAATCGCCAACGGATTTGCAGTATTATAATTTAATTGGCACTCAAAATCTTCAAACTCCCAACCTCCATTCATTACATTTTGTGAAACTTCCTCGTCAGAAACACCTTCTACTTCATCACTATTACATGAAAATAGAAGTATAGCGAGACTAAAGCAAATAAACAAAAAATTCCATCTTTTCATTACCCTATCGTTTTATCAGTCAACTTCTAAAAACAACATTATTAACTATGCGTAGAAGTCAACGTAAATTAATTTTACCAACATTACTTACTGCGCAAATATATATCTTTTTTTCATAATTCAAATGATATGCTGAGAATTTCTACGCTAAATGTTTTTTCGCATCATGGTTTTAATCTTTTAATTTTTAAAGAAATAGCACATCTTGTTTAGCCGACCGGCAGGAATACAAATGGATGTTTCAAGTTTCAGCAGGGATCCAACTGAAACTTGAAACACAAGTGATTGCATTAGCACTTACCATCAGTCTAAGTTAAAGGTCTTGCCTTTGACCAACCAAGCTATACCAAACAAAATAAGTAATATAGCCTCGAAAATCATGGTAAAATAACCTGGTAAGAACTTGAATAATTCTGCCAACAAGAAAAACACCAGACAAACTATCATACCCCAACCACAAATCCTAAAAATTAATTTCTTTGTGGCTCCGTTTCCTTTGGTGAATTGCATAAGTATATTAAGACTGAAAAAGAAAAAAAGAAGTCCTGCACATATACAATGTATGATGTGACTGGTGCCGGGATTTAGTTGAAACAAGCCAAACTGAGAATTTGGATCTAACCAAACTGTATTACAAGGAAAAAAAATCACTCCAAGTGCTAAAATTCCAGATATAATATTAATTATTTGATCACTTTTATCATAACCTTGATAGGTCATCAAAAATATGGCAGAACAGCTAAGCATCATAGTGAGCACAGGGGACAAATGATAGGTGGCACTCAAACTATAATACCACTCGTCCGGTCTCTCCTCTATGGATAGACAACTTAACAAACACAATACCGGCAATAAAATTCCAAGCCAGCCAATAACCTTTCTCTGAGTCAAATAAGACAATGTTAATGCATCAGACATAATTAAAAATTTAAAATGGTAACACAAAAGGTGAGTTTTATATTTTTCACCTACTTAATTAATAAAAGTATAAATATAACTGCTTTCATTTTACTACAAATGTTGATGAACATATTTATTATAACCCTTCATTAATTATCACTCCCTCCAAACTCCATCAGATAAGCCTTAATAAACTCATCAATATTTCCATCCATTACAGCTTGCACATTAGAAGTCTGATAATCGGTACGATGATCCTTCACTCTTCTATCGTCAAACACATAACTTCGTATCTGAGAACCCCATTCAATTTTTTTCTTTCCTGCCTCAATTTTAGCAGTCTCTGCTCGCCTCTTTTCCAACTCGATTTCGTACAATTGAGAACGCAAAAGTCGTAATGCATTCTCTTTATTCTTGGGTTGGTCTCGGGTCTCGGTATTCTCAATAACAATTTCATCATCTTGGTCAGTAAGAACATTATGGAACTTATAGTGCAAGCGCACACCCGATTCAACTTTATTAACGTTCTGACCACCGGCTCCACTCGACCTGAAAGTATCCCATGAGATTCCGGCCGGATTAATTTCAATTTCTATTGTATCATCCACCAACGGAACCACAAATACAGAGGTAAAAGATGTCATGCGCTTCCCTTGCGCATTAAATGGCGATACTCTCACCAAACGATGCACACCATTTTCACTCTTCAGGTACCCATAGGCAAAATCACCTTCCACCTTAATGGTAACCGATTTTATTCCGGCCTCATCCCCATCCAAAATATGAGCGATTTCTGTTTTGTAACCTTTCGCCTCACACCATCTTAGATACATTCTCATTAACATTGAACCCCAATCTTGCGCTTCTGTTCCTCCTGCACCTGCAACAATTTTGACAACAGCACCTAATTTATCTTCTTCTTTCCTCAACATATTCATCAACTCCAAATCCTCTACCATGCGAATGGATTCAGAATAGGCATTATCCACCTCCTCTTCTGTTACAGCCTCTTCCCTAAAAAAGTCATAAGCCAACTGTAACTCATCACAAATTGCCTCCACTTTTTTGTAGCCTTCTACCCACTTTTTAAGTTCGCGGATTTTCTTCATCTGAGCTTCGGCTACTTTTTGGTCGTCCCAAAATCCCGGAGCTTGGGTTCTTAACTCTTCTTCCTCAATCTGAATTAATTTTGCATCTACGTCAAAGATACCTCCTCAACGCATCCTTGCGTTCCAACACATTTTTAAGTTGGTCTATCGTAATCATAATTTTAAACTTAAAAAGTGTGCCTAACAATGCTCATCATCAGGCACACCGATTATTAAATATACATTTTTTCTATTTCATCGCGATAATGATCAAATATCACCTTACGTTTTAATTTTAACGTCAAAGTTAATTCGCCATTGTCAGAGGTAAACGGACGAGACAATAGGATGAATTTTTTCACTTGCTCATACGCTGCCAACTCTTTTTGATTTGATTTGATTCGGCCTTCATAAAACTCTATAATCTTTTCATTCTTAACCAAATCCTCTATGCTATCATACTTAATTTTTGCAGAATCTGCATAACTTTTCAACGCCTCATAGGCAGGGACAATCAATGCAGTAACAAACTTACGTTGATCAGCTATAACTACAGCTTGCTCTACATATTTGTCCACAATTAACTTGCTCTCAACCTGTTGAGGGGCAATGTACTTACCATTAGAGGTTTTATACAAATCTTTGATACGCTCTCTTATGACCAAATTGCCGTTTTCAGACAAACTTCCGGCATCTCCTGTTCTAAACCAACCATCAATAAAGCTCTCTTTATTCGCTTCCGGTTTATTGAAATACCCCTCTGTAATCGTTTTTCCGCGCAACAAAATCTCATCATTCTCCCCAATTTTCACCTCTACTTCCGGCATTACATCACCTGCAGAAGAAATCACATAATCTCTATTGTAAGGATTGTAACAAGATACTGTTGCCGTAGATTCAGTTAATCCGTAACCAACGCAAATATTAAAACCTACACTATGTAGAAAAATATTAACATCATCGGATAATGCAGCTCCTGCCACAGGGAACAATCGACCTCTATCAAAACCAATCACCTTCTTAAGAATATGGAATAGAGTATGACTATAGAACCAATATTGACAAGCCAAAAGAGTTGGAACAGTTTTCCCATAACGGCGATATTCCAAATTTCTCTTTTTACCTATCTTTATTGCACGATGAGTAATCTTTTGCAAAATAGATGGGAATGATTCTATCTTCTCATTCACACCCATATAAACTTTTTCCCAAAAACGAGGAACGGCACACATTACAGTAGGGCGCACCTCCGGAATAAAAGCCTGAATCTCTTTTGGATTCTTACATACTGCCACCAAAACATTTTTCCATAAACAATAACTTGTCCATGCTCTCTCAAAAATGTGACTCAATGGCAAAAAACATACTGATACATCTTTGCTTGATACATTCGTCAAACGCATATCATGGATCTTCATGGCTTGAAGATAATTAGACTGACGAAGGATTACCCCCTTAGGCTCTCCGGTTGTTCCTGAAGTATAAATCAATGTGGTTAAATCATTCTCCGACAATCTGCTCATGCGTGCTTCCAATTCTTGGTCTGCCGACGACTCTTCTCCATGACGCATAAAATCATCGAAAGATATAGCAGATTCTTCTCCGCCTAACTTAATTGTTGGAGAAATTGCGACAATCTTTTTCAGAAACTTAGACCCTTTCAAAGCCTCAACAGAACAATCATACTGAAGTTGCTCTCCGGCGAAAATCAATTCAATCTCTGCATCGTTGATGATATAATCAATTTGCGAAACAGATGATGTCGCATACATCGGAACGGTTGTTGCTCTAACTGCTTGACAAGCCAAATCTACAGCAATGATTTCTGCCATATTTTGAGAAAAAATAGCCACTCTATCTTCCTCTTTAACGCCTAATTCAATTAGAGATTTTGCAATAGTTTTCACCTGCCCTGCTAACTCGCCCCAAGAGATGGTTTTCCACTCTCCTGTTACTTCCTCTTTAAATTTTAGGATGGCTCTATCGGCATGCTTTTTTGCCCTATCAAAGACCAATTTCCCAAAATGAATATATTCCATATTAGTTATGATTTAAATTATTTATTTACCTCCTCCTCCAAATCTGCATGTGCAATTTGGTAAGATTCTGATTCTACAAATACCAATGCCTCTTCGGCAGCCTTCTGCTCAGACTCCCGTTTAGAATAACCTTCCCCCTCTCCAACAACCTCTCCGGAAACTAAAACTTGAGAGCAGAAAATATTATTACAACAATCAACTTTTCTACAAGATTTCAAGCGAAACTCCAACTTTTTTCGTTCCTTCTGAGCCCACTCTACCAATTTTGATTTATAATTAGACTCCTCTTTCGTCAATTTAGTTAAGTCTAAATATTTTTTAAGAACAACATTCTCAAAGAATTTTTTGCATGCAGAGTATCCTTTGTCTAAATAAATAGCCCCCATCAACGCTTCAAGAGCATTCCCATAAATATTCAAATTATGCGTTTTAAAATGGACTGAAACGTTCATCTGCTTATCCAAGCCCATCTCTACTGCCAATTTGTTCAGCGTCTCTCTTTTAACAATCTTCGACCGAGTCTTAGTTAAAAATCCCTCTCCTGCGAGAGTAAATTTTTCATACAATACGTCCGAAACCACAGCCTCCCAAATAGCATCACCAAGAAACTCCAATCTCTCATTGCATAAGATATTCCCCTTTTCGTCCTTCACCATAGAAGACTTATGTAACAAAGCCAATTGATACAACTCTTCGTTGGAAGGAATAAAACCTAACAACTCCTCCAACAAAAAACAAGGCTCCTTGCGACGCGAAGTCAAGAGCCTAATTCGTCTTATAAATCTCTCAAATATCAAAACTTATTCGTATCTTTTAAAGATAATCGTAGCATTATGCCCTCCGAACCCAAACGTATTGGAGATAGCAACACGAACACTCCTTTTTTGGCACTTATTGAACGTCAAATTCAATGAATAGTCAATTTCCGGATCACAATCGTCCTCTCCATGATTAATCGTAGGAGGTACAACCCCATCTCTAATAGCAAGAATAGCAGCAATTGCCTCAATTGCTCCGGTTGCTCCCAACAAATGCCCTGTCATTGATTTGGTTGAACTGATATTAATATCTTTCGCACGATCTCCAAAGAGGGTTTGAATCGCCTTTAGCTCAGAGACGTCCCCATTCGGAGTTGATGTTCCGTGCGCATTAATGTAATCAACCTCATCAATAGATATTTCCGCCTCTTTTAATGCATTTTTCATTACAGACAAAGCCCCAAGCCCCTCGGGATGTGTTGCTGTCAGGTGATAAGCATCTGCTGTCGCAGCCACACCCTTCACCTCTGCATAGATTTTTGCACCCCTTTTCAACGCATGCTCCAACTCTTCAAACACCAAAGAGCCTGCACCCTCACCCATCACGAAACCATCGCGAGATTTGCTAAACGGACGAGATGCTGTTGCATACTCATCATTTCTTGTTGACAACGCATGCATAGAATTAAAACCTCCTATTCCCGAACGATTTATGGCAGCCTCCGCACCTCCGGTAATCATAATGTCTGCTCGCCCTAAACGAATCTGATCCAAAGCCACTCCCATCGCATGTGTCGATGAAGCACAAGCAGAAACGACCCCAAAATTAGGACCCCTGAAATTATACTTCATCGATATATGCCCAGAGGCCATATCAGCAATCATCCTCGTTATATAAAAAGGTGAAAATCTTTGCAAACCTTTCCCGTCAGATAGTACGGCTTCCATCTCATTCTCCATAGAAGTAATTCCTCCTACTCCTGTGGCAAAAACAACCCCAACACGATCAGAATCAACAGTCTCTACATCCAACGCAGAATCAGCTATCGCTTCTCGCGTTGCCTTTAATGCAAATTGAACATATCTATCGTATTTCTTTAACTCCTTACGCTCAAACTCTTCCTCAGGATTAAATCCCTTAACTTCACACGCAAAATGGGTCTTAAAGGCTGAACTGTCGAAGAGTGTAATCGGGGCAGACCCTCCTACTCCACTAAGTAAATTGTTCCAATATGTTGGAACATCATTACCTATTGGAGTAACGGCTCCCAACCCCGTTATTACTACTCTCCTAAATTTCATAAATCTTTTCGAAGATTATTTACTCATTATTTAATCATTGATTCAATGTGAGCAATTGCTTCTCCAACTGTAGAAATCTTTTCTGCTTGATCTTCTGGAATTTGAATATCAAACTCTTTCTCAAAATCCATAATCAACTCTACTGTATCAAGAGAATCTGCTCCTAAATCATTAGTAAAACTTGCTTCTGGAATAACTTGAGATTCTTCTACTCCTAATTTGTCTACAATAATAGCTGTAACTTTTGATGCTACTTCTGACATAATCTTAATTTTTTAGTTAATAATTTAGTGTTATTTTTGTGACCGCAAAGGAACACATTTTTAACGATATTACAACAATTTTTTTGTAAGTATTTTTATAAATTTGCACAAAAATAAAGAAAAGTGCGTAATTTTAACCTTTGTTAAATTTTTTAATAGTTATAACACATTGAAAATTAAATAATTAAAAATATGATAAAAAAAGTAGCAATTTTTGCATCAGGTTCCGGATCTAACGCAGAAAACATAATTCGATTCTTTTCTGGCGAGAAAAATGTAATTTTTCCATTCATTTTGTCAAATAAATCTGATGCTTTCGTAAAAAATCGTGCTGAAAAGCTAAATATTCCGTTCATTTTTTTCACAAAAGAACAGTGGATTAATGGAGAAATATTAAATTTGTTGAAAAATGAGGGAATTGATTTAATCGTTCTTGCAGGATTCCTCTTAAAAGTTCCTTCTGAACTTATCGAGGCATACCCAAAAAAGATTGTTAATATCCACCCTTCGCTTCTTCCTAAATACGGAGGGAAAGGAATGTATGGCATGAAGGTACACGAAGCTGTGGCTGCGGCTAACGAAAAAGAGAGTGGAATTACAATCCATTATGTCAATGAGAACTTAGACGAAGGTGAAATTATCTTTCAAGCAAAATGCGAACTTCTTCCTACCGACTCGCCGGAAGAGATTGCTGCTAAAGTTCATAAATTGGAGTACGAATTTTTCCCTAAAGTGATTGCGGAATTGTTGTAGTTTTTAACTTATTATAGATAATGAAAAAAAGAGTTGCAATTGTTGCCGGTGGAGACCAATCTGAATTGGAGGTCTCTCTTCGTAGTGCCGCCGGACTTTATTCGTTTATTGATGCAAATAAATATGAGTGCCACATTGTTACCATTGTTGGCACTGAATGGAACGTTGACTACGAAGGGAAAAAATATGTTATTGACAAGAACGATTTTTCTTTTGTCATTGAATCCGGCAAACGCCTAAACTTTGATTTTGCCTACATTACCATCCACGGAGTTCCCGGCGAAGATGGAAAATTGCAAGGCTATTTTGACCTAATTAGGATGCCTTACTCTTGTTGCGGAGTTTTGTCTGCAGCTCTCACTTTTAATAAATTTTTCTGCAACCAATTTCTAAGTGGTTTCGGAATTCCTATCGCCAAATCAGTTCTACTTCGTAAAGGGGAAAAGATGTCAACCGAAAACATAGTCGATAAATTGGGACTACCTTGCTTTGTGAAACCTAATGGCGGTGGTAGCAGTTATGGAACCTCAAAAGTAAAGTGTAATGCAGAGATGGAACCGGCCATCCAAGCTGCTTTGGTGGAGAGCGATGAGGTTATTATCGAATCGTTTATGGAGGGCACAGAGATTACTTGCGGTGTTTATAAAACCAAAGATAATTCTACCGTATTCCCTATCACTGAAGTGGTAAGCAAAAACGAATTTTTTGACACAGATGCCAAATATAATGGCTCTGTTGAAGAAATTACTCCTGCTCGATTGTCTCCCGAACTTACTGCTAAAGTGCAATCGCTCACCTCTCGCATCTACGATATCATCGGGGCGAAAGGTATCATCCGAGTAGATTATATCATCACCCAAGGAGAGAAGATCAACTTGTTGGAGGTTAATACAACTCCGGGGATGACTGCCACGAGTTTCATTCCACAACAAATTGCCGCTGCCGGATTGGATATAAAAAAGGTGATGGAAGAGATCATCGAAAATGAATTATCTAACGTTTAGGCAAAAAACACTTTACATTGCCAATAACAAAGGAGAGTACTACAAATTCATCGTTTAAAATAAAAAAGAAATGGCTATTTACCCTCAACTTATTATTGATGCTTTAAAGCATGTTCGATATCCCGGTACGGGAGAAGATATCGTCTCTGCCGAAATGATTGATGATAATATTCGCATCAACGGCAACAAAATTTCTTTTTCACTTCTATTGGAAAAACCTAATGACCCATTCGCAAAATCTTTGGTAAAGGCTTGCGAACAGGCTATTTTAACATACGTGAGCGAAGAGGCGGAAATCAAAGGGAACATCGATATAAGATACAAGACTCAACTCCCTCCACCTCCTGATAAACTATTACCTCAAGTGAAAAATATTATTGCAGTCTCCTCGGGGAAAGGTGGAGTTGGCAAATCAACAATATCATCGAATCTCGCCGTAGCCTTGGCTCAAAAAGGATACAAGGTAGGATTATTGGATGCAGATATTTTCGGACCATCTGTCCCTAAAATGTTTGGATTAGAGGATGCTCGTCCCTACTTGGAACCGGTAAACGGTCGAGAATTAATTCGTCCCGAAGAGAAGTTTGGAGTAAAAATGCTCTCTATCGGTTTTTTTGTTGACCCGGACAGTGCAGTACTTTGGAGAGGCGGAATGGCAAGCAATGCTCTTAAACAACTATTGTCGGATGCCAATTGGGGCGAGTTAGATTATTTTGTCGTAGATCTACCACCCGGAACAAGTGACATTCACCTGACCATGGTACAATCCGTAGCCATCACAGGGGCAATCGTAGTGACAACTCCGCAAGAAGTGGCTTTGGCAGACGCAAAAAAAGGTATCAGCATGTTTACCGGAGAAAAAGTAAATGTACCTATTTTAGGATTGGTTGAAAATATGTCTTGGTTCACACCTGCCGAATTACCGGAAAACAAATACTATCTATTCGGGAAAGAGGGCGGAAAACGATTGGCAGAAAAAATGGGAGTTCCGCTATTAGGACAAATTCCAATAGTACAAAGCATCTGCGAGGGTGGCGACAACGGCACACCTGTGGCATGTGATTCAGAATCTATCATGGGAAGCGCATTTGCTCAATTGGCTGATAACGTGATAAAGAGTGTTGACAACCGTAATAAACTTCTGCCAGAAACAAAAAAAGTGGAGGTAAAACATTGATGACAACAACCATAAATTAATCCATGGATTACATGGATAACAATTTGATGAAATAAATTTTTGCTTAAATTATTGACAGCAAATAAAATTTATTTTTATCTTTGCCCTTGATATATCAAACTAATTATTAATATATAATAGGAGGTCATAAACATGAAACAATTTAAATTATTATTTGCAGTTTTTATCGCAGCCGTATGCTTAGGCTCTTGCAAAAAAGATGGAGGTGGAGAAGAAGAATTGTGTGCACACAACAAATTGGGAGTAGAAAACTTTGTTGATGCGATGGAAAAAGAGAGCGCACCACAAATTTTGGACTACCGCTCGGCAGAAGAATATGCCAAAGGTCATATTCCGGGAGCTATCTCAATGCCGGTGGCTACAGCCAACTTGGTCAAAGACTCTGAGTACTTCCAAAACGTAAAAAAACAATTCTCAACAACTAAGAAAATTTTTATTTACGGAGGTTCTGACTCTTGGGGAGTTAACGGGAACGTCCTTCCAGGTATAATTGCTTGTGATTGGGGAAAAAATAATACAATACTTTTGGACGGCGGATTTGGTGCATGGGAGAAAGCTGGTTACCCTGTAGAGTAAGGATACAAAGCAATTAGATTATGAAAAAATATTATTTATTTTTAATAGCACTGATTGTTCCGCTCCTTTGTAGTTGCGAGAAATGCCCTAATTGCGGAAATAAAGAACGCAATTGTACTTGCGATGAGCCTTGCTCTCACAATAAGTTAGGCATAGAAAACTTTAAGAATGCGTTGGAAGGAACAAAAGATCCTCAAATTTTGGATTATCGTTCGGCCGAAGAATATGCCAAAGGTCATATTCCGGGAGCAGTCTCTATGCCGGTGGCTACCACAGACCTAATCAAGAACTCTGAGTACTTCCAAAACGTAAAAAAGCGTTTCTCAACAACCAAGAAAATATATATTTACGGAGGCTCTGACTCTTGGGGAGTTAACGGAAATATTGTTCCGGGCATGATTGCTTGTGATTGGGGAAAAGAGAATACATTTCTTTTGGACGGCGGATTTGGTGCATGGGAGAAAGCTGGTTACCCTGTAGAATAAGACATTCTTTTTAAACAATAATGGCTGTATCTTTTTGATATGGCCATTTTTTTTATGGTTTCTACACGTTATTTCTGGAATTTTTGAATTTATTCCGAGTTCATACACGTACCTCTCTTTACAAGAAACCTAAAAATAAAAACATTCTATATCAATCTATCCCTCATTTCGTTAATTATTCTTATCTTTGCAGGCGATATACAAAGAGGAAAAGTTATATCTGCATTACACGGATAAAAACGTTGTAGTGCCAACAGATTAAAGTTATAAAATTTTATCGTATGAATTTCAGTCAAGACGCTAACAAGATTTTTGATGCCGTGGTGAATGATTACCACAAGGTTGATGATGTAGATGCTCCTATTTGCAACCCATTTGCACCTATGACCATTGAAAATATTTTATACCTAAAAAATTGGATTGATACAGTGCAATGGCACTTAGAGGATATCATCAGAAATCCGGAAATTGACCCGATTGAAGCATTGGCTATCAAAAGACGTATTGACAAATCGAACCAAGATAGAACCGACTTGGTGGAGCGTATCGATAGTTACTTCCTTGAAAAGTATAAAGATACAAAAATTAAACAATCAGCAGTTATCAATACAGAGAGTCCGGCATGGGCTATTGACCGACTCTCAATATTAGCATTGAAAATATACCACATGCAAATTGAGGCAGAAAGAGAAGATGCAGACAAAGATCATAAAGCTGCATGTCAAGAAAAGTTAGCAGTCCTATTAGAACAAAGAACTGATCTTTCTACGGCTATCGACCAACTTTTAACCGATATAGAAAACGGTGATAGATATATGAAGGTGTACAAACAAATGAAAATGTACAACGACCCTAATTTAAATCCAATCCTATATCAGAAAAAGTGAAAAAGCATATTTTAGTCATAAGATTATCTGCAATGGGAGATGTAGCCATGACGATTCCGGTTATTGACTCATTCGCAAGAAGTAATCCTGACATTGAGATAACTATGCTCTCATCTCCCAAATTTGCACCTCTTTTCGAACAAATTCCTCATCTTACTTTTTTTCCTGTCGATACAAAAAAGGAATACAAAGATGTCGGAGGGATATGGAAATTGTTCCAAAAGCTAAAAAGAGAAAAACAATACGATTGTGTGATTGATTTACATGACGTACTGCGAAGCAAACTTTTACGAACACTATTTAAACTCTCCGGAGTGCCTATTTTCAAGATAGATAAAGGCAGAGAAGAAAAAAAAGCATTAACCAGAGAGGAGCGAAAAGAATTAAAACCACTTAAAAGCACCATACAACGCTACGAAGAGACTTTTATCCGGGCTGGGTATCCGATAAAAACATCCTTCGAAGGATTGTATAAGGAAACTGTTCTACTCTCTCCCTCCATAAAAAATGTACTGGGCGAAAAAAGAGAAAAGTGGTTGGCTATTGCCCCATTTGCACAGCACCAAGGGAAAATTTTCCCATTGAACAAAATGGAAGAGCTTATCCAACATTACACTCGCAATACATCCACAAAAATCATTCTTTTCGGGGGAGGAAAAAACGAACAACAAAAATTGGAAGAATGGGCCAAGAACTACCCTAATACCATTTCAATTGCAGGAAAATTCGATATTCAAGAGGAATTACAAATATTGCAACAATGCGATGCACTACTTTCTATGGATTCCTCCAATATGCACTTTGCTTCCTTGGTGAAGACACCTGTTGTTTCCATTTGGGGAGCCACCCACCCTTTTGCCGGTTTTTATGGTTATCAGCAAGATCCGGAAGATGCTGTCCAGTTAGACTTAGCTTGCAGACCTTGCTCTATTTATGGAAATAAACCTTGCAAAAAAGGAAATTACCCTTGCTTAAATAATATAGATAACAACGCTATTATCAGCAAATTAAATAAGTATATTTGAGTATAAAAAGATGGAGAGACAAAAAAAAAGTTAATAACTATTTTGAAATTGCAGAATAAAGTTCTATCTTTGCACCTCAAAAACAAAGTAAAAGAAATAAAATAATAAAAAGAATACGGCAATGAAAAGAACATTTCAACCATCAAACAGAAAAAGAAAGAACAAGCATGGCTTTCGTTCAAGAATGGCTACTGCTAATGGACGTAGAGTATTAGCTTCTCGTAGAGCTCACGGAAGAAAGAAACTTACAGTTTCTGACGAGGCTGCAGTAAGAAGATAATCAGTCTTTCTTAAGAGATAAGGAATAGCGCACCAAAATGTGCAGATTGCTTTGAGTATCAAGGCATTTACACATTTTGATGCGCTAACCTTTTTGTAGAAAAAGACCAAAGTGACCACCTGTATAATCAACAAGATTTTTCGTAGCTCACAAAACTTCGATACAAACTACCAGCACTACCCTCCTATCAACGATTGGCACCCGAAACAACGGTGAATTTACAGAACATACCTATAGGATTTTAATCTGCACCATCTCAGTTGCAAACAAGGCTATTTTTCATATATAAGAACTCTCCCTAAAACAGTTTTTATTGTTTTTATTGTTTTTATTGTTTTTATTGTTTTTATTTGCAAATATAATAGCGTTAAAAAAACAATGAAACACACAACGTTCTCTTTACTACTATTCTTGCTACTTCTAATCGGCTGCAAAGAAAATACTCTTGAACTATATGATGAAGAATTTATTCCTGAAGAGATTGCCTATTTGCATGTAATTAAGAATGTAGATTTACAGAGAAGTTCAACACTTAAAGCTATATTCAAAGGCGAACCTGATCCGGATTATCGTGTGGCAAAAAGTGTGAGTGGAGAGTACTGTACATACGATCCTCATCTCTTAGAGAGTAATAAATTCACCGGGAAAGATTCTTCCGGTAATCCAATACAATTTCACCTCTTGATTAGTAGCAGAGAATTAGAATTTATCACACCCATTGCGGCAGAAGAGTTCATAAAAATTCCACATCTGGCACAAGATAGCATTCTGTCTCTGCTTGCTCCATCCGCAAAGCCTGATATTTGCGCTGTTTATGTCGGAAGAAACAGAGAACTAAATGTTCGCATAGATCAAATCAGAGAAATAACAAAACACGCACCGAGTGATATAATTAAATATTTAGATGACACACTTGAAAAAATAAGATAGTATGAAAAAGTTAACTTTACCTATAATTATTACTCTCTTCTCTTGTATTTCACTACAAGCTAAAGATTTGTTGGAGAAAGGTTACAGAGGAATGGTTGATGTGGGAATCTGTGCCAACTGGGCGCAGCCATATTTTTCGGTTTCCACCACTCATGGATACCAAGTAATTCCATCATATTTGTTTATTGGATTGGGCACCGATACTCATGGGTTAGCTGATTTGGGCGAAAAAGCCCCATTGTCATCATTCGTATGCTTAAGAAGTGATTTTATGAAAAAGAGAGTGGCTCCCTATTTAGATTTTCGTGTAGGTGGTGAATTCATATATTATAAAGGTCTTTACCTTTCACAAGCATTTGGAATCAATGTCCCAGCAAAAAAATCCAATAACATAATAGGAATAGACTTTATTCTTGGATTTGAAAGCTATTTTGGATTTACAAAAGAGAGTACAAATAAAGAGATAGATGATTCAGCTCCACAACCTCAAGAACGTGGATTTTCAATTCCGGAATTTATTCCTATGCCCTATTTTAAAATTGGTCTTGAATGGTGATTTTTTAAATAATTTTTAGTTCCCTAAAAAATCAACTTGATAGGAAATACTGCAGAATTATAGATGTCTAGGAATAAAAAACATGAAAAAACTTGCTCTATATTTGCCCTTTATTGTCTTAACACTATTTCTATGTTCAATAGAAATTTATGGTGATAGCAAAGATACAAAAGCCTCAACTGAGGCTAAAAACTTGTTGGAGAAAGGTTACAGAGGAATGGTTGATTTTGGAGGTACAATCGGACTTGAAACAAATGGGATAACCCTATCAACAACGCATGGTCTCCAAGTAATCCCATCTTACCTATTTATAGGAGTAGGAATAGGAGCTAACGGATTAGGAGACTTTAGTAGCGATAGCAAAAAAACGCTATACAATTTCATCTGTCTCAGAAGTGATTTTATGAAAAAGAGGGTGGCTCCTTATCTGGATTTTAGAGTTGGCGCGGAATATTTAGAATTTCAATGTTGCTACCTTTCGCAATCATTTGGAATAAACATTCCTGCAAAAAGCTTAAAAAATGCCATTGGAATAGATTTTTCAGTAGGACTAAATACCCACATAGACCACATAGTTAATCACTATTTTTGGAATAAACAAACATATAGCGAAAGCTATTTCACAGCAGAAATTCCCAATCTGTTTTTCAAGGTAGGCGTTGAGTGGTAATCAAGAAGTCTCTTCATACAAATCCGACAACGTACAATGAAAATCACCATAAAAAAAAGCTACCCGAATGGATAGCTTTCTTTTACTTTTTACGTTAAAATTACTTACGAAGGTTCAATGCTTTAAGAATAGCACGATATCTTTCGATATCAATATCCTTTAAGTAATCCAACATACGACGACGTTTACCAACCAACATCTTCAATGATCTTTGTGTCGTATAATCTTTCTTATTTGACTTCATGTGTTCAGTCAAATGGTTAATACGGTACGAGAATAGCGCTATCTGAGCCTCAGGTGAGCCAGTATCGGTATTAGACTTTCCGTATTGACCGAAGATTTCTTGCTTTTTAGCAGCATCTAAATACATAATACTTAATATTAAATTGTTCAAAAATCGGGGGCAAAGTTACTACAATTTCTTTGAAAAACAACAATATCACCTTTTTTTTGAAAAAAAACAACCACATTTAAAGAAAAAAACTATCTTTGCTCTTCGTGTTGGGAAAGTAGAGGTAGAAACAAATTGGGACTCGCTCCACAAATTGAAGCAAAAGGGTTCATAGCTAACAATTTATAGAAGAGGTCTCAAAATCATATCCAAAATTTTTCGGTCTATCATAAGAAGCTGTTTAAATTTTATTAAAAATTGATTTTGAGCTTCGCTCTCTTTTTTTCGGCATCTTTGAAGCACTTTTTAAGCTGTTTTCACTATTCTTTTTTTGATAATAGTCCACTATTAACTTCAAAAGAATAAAAATAATCTTAAAAATCACTCTCAAATATGCTCGAAATAAAATTTAAACAACTTCTAAAAAAAAGAATAATGAGAAAGAGATTATTTTTATCTGCAATTGCTCTGTTCGCATTCTCATGCGGTTGTTTTGCAAACACTCAGAGCATACAATCAAAAATCAACCAAGTTACCGTTTTCAAATCGGGAGCTTTTGTAGAACGAGATGCCTATGCTTCTTTAAAAGCAGGAACTACAACATTAAACATTAACGGGCTCTCCCCCTCTATCGACCCCAACGGTATTTTAGTAAAGGTGAATAACGAAAAGGTAAAATTGATATCTGTTAATCACGAATTTGATTTTGCAAAACGAGATAATACTTTGAAACAATTGCAAGATATTACAGCAGAATCGGACAAATTGAAAGATTCCATCGCTCAAATAAACAATCAGTTGGAAATATTGAAAGAGGAGTGGAACTTCTTGGTTGCCAACAATTCCATAAAAGGAAACAATGGACTACAAGTCAATGAACTTGACAAGATGGCAAAATACTACAAACAGAGCTTGGTCAACATCAAAAATTCTCAGCTACAGTTAGAGAAAAAGAAAAAAGAGTTCTCACAGAGATACATAGACCAAACTCAAAAACAAATAGCATTGAACCAAATGGCCAACGAATATTCCGGTCAACTTCAAATTTTGGTTTCTTGCGAGTCCGACCAATCCACAGAGATTGATATAACTTACTTTGTTGCAGATGCAGGCTGGACTCCTTTCTACGACATTAGAATCCCATCATTAAAATCCCCGTTGGAGATGTCATACAAAGCCCTCGTGCATCAAAACTCATTGGAAGATTGGAATGATGTGACCCTTCGTATTTCTAATATCAACCCTACAGCTCCCAACGTCACACAACAACAAACACCTTCTATCATCGGAGCTATCAACAAAGATGCCAAATCGACTCAAATTCTTCCTAAACATACATTCAAGAAGAATATTCGCGGTATAGTTTGCAATGCTCGCGGACCTCTGCAATATGCATGTATCAATGTCAAAGGGAGCGACACTTATGCGATTACCGATAAGAATGGTGCATATAGCATCAGTGTTCCGGATACTGCAACCTTGGTTTACTCCTATTTAGGATACAAAAATCAAGTTTTCAAATTAGAACCCGGAATAGGAAGTGTGCTAAATGTGACATTAGCCAAAGCAAAAGAGAGCCAAGCATCAGACATAGAAGCATTAGACATTAATATCGGATACAATATCAGTGCTCCAATTGAAAAAATCATGGATGGAAATACCTCAGAAGCAGGGAAACAAACTATAAATAATTCTTTCACCCAAAAGGTGATGGAAGGTATCGTTCCCGGAGCATTGAGTGTTCAAGATTTTATCTTGACTGTTGATAACAAATATACAATTAAGTCCTCTAATCAATCTACCAATGTATTGATTAAAGAGTATGTTATCCCATCAGAGTACAAATACATCAGCTTCCCTAAGAAGGATAAATTAATCCACTTAACAGCTAAAATTCCTGATTGGACTCAATATTCTTTATTAGATGGTCCGGCTCATATTTTCATGAACAATGAGTTCAAAGGAACAGCAATGATTGTAACCAATGCTCTAAATGATACATTGGACCTTCATATAGGATCAGACAAAGAGATTAGAGTGAGCAGAGAAAAGGTACTAAACAAATCAAATAAACAATTTATGGTTTCATCCCAAAAAGAGGTTCGAACTTGGGAAATCACAGTGTGGAACAATAAAAATGTACCTGTTGCGATCACTCTTGAAGATCAATATCCTATCTCCAATGATAGCGAAGTTGAGGTGAAATTATTAAATTCCGGATCTGCAACTGTCAATCCTAAAACAGGAAGTTTAACTTGGGAACTTAATTTGGATGCTCACGAAGTGAAAAAACTAACATTCTCTTATCAAGTAAAATATCCTATCGGAGACAAAATATTAGTAGAATAATAAGAGATTGCGCTTCTATAAAAATTCCCCGCTATCCAAATAAATAGTCGGGGAATTTTTATTACAAGAATGGATGAAAATTACTCATCCACTTTATATAGAGGAGTACTCAAATAGCGATCTCCCGCATCCGGAAATAATACAACAATGTTTTTCCCCTTATTGCATGGTCTCTTTGCCAATTCTATCGTAGCAGACAACGCTGCACCACCGGAAATACCCACCAATATCCCTTCGCATTTACCAACACTTCTGGCAACTGAGAAAGCCTCTTCATTGCTAACCTGTACCACCTCATCATAAATATTTGTATCTAAGATTGAGGGAATAAATCCGGCACCAATGCCTTGTATTTGATGCGCACCCGGCGCACCCCCGCTCAAAACCGGAGACGACTTTGGTTCCACGGCTACCACCTCTATCTGAGAATTCTTGCTTTTAAGGTACTTCCCAACACCGGTAATTGTTCCTCCCGTCCCAACTCCTGCCACAAACAAATCTACCTTCCCCTCTGTATCTTCCCAAATTTCAGGACCGGTTGTTTCAAAATGGATTTGCGGATTTACCGGATTGGAAAATTGATTAGGAATATAACTGTTCGGGAAAGTTTTAGCCAATTCTTCTGCGAGAGCAATTGCACCACTCATCCCTTTTGAACCATCAGAAAGGACAACTTCCGCTCCGTAGGCAGACATTAGCAACTGACGCTCTACACTCATTGTATCAGGCATTACTATAATAATTCGATACCCTTTTGCCGCTGCAACTGAGGCCAATCCAATTCCTGTATTTCCGGATGTTGGCTCAATAATCACTCCGCCGGGTGGCAAAACACCTCGTTGCTCTGCATCTGCAATCATAGCATTAGCCACGCGATCTTTAACGCTACCGGCAGGATTAAAACATTCTAACTTTGCAAATATCTTTGCTTGTAATTGAAATTTAGCTTCGATACGGTTCAACTCCAATAAAGGAGTATGACCAATCAAACAATCTGAAGAAGAATAAATTTTCATATTTCTATTATTTTGAAATTCATGAAGATTGCTTTAAAGCTCTTCCGGAACACCAACATACCAGATATGACCTTGAGCTTCATATCCCATTTTAGTCAACAAATCAACATATTCATCAATCTGTTTTTGGTATTTCGGAGATGGTTTTCCAAATTTAAAATCTATAACAGTCATCTTGCTACCCTCTTTTATTACACGGTCCGGACGACGACTCTGTAACTCGCCATTCTCGTCACGAAAAAGAATGCTACACTCATTATAGAGAGTCAATCCCGGTCTGAACCACTCTTTTGCCATATCAGTCTGCAATTTCTCAGTGACAAAAGAGGATAACTTAACACGCTCTTCCTCCGTCGAAATCACCCCTTCTATAAACAATCTTTCAACAGCAGATGGCACATCATCAATGGTCTTTATATTAGAAAAAAGATAGTGCAACAATCTTCCTCTGCCTAAATAATCATTGCTCACATCATTTTCTTCATCTAAATTTTCTATAAATTGATTCGATTTGATAGATTGTTTAAACCTCGCCTTCTGCCTATGACTATAATATTCAACACACACTTCATCACCTACCGGGTCAAAAGGATTAGAAGATTTCTCTTTTTTGTCCGATTCAGAAAGAGTAACAGTCCCACGTTGATAAATCATATTTTCCACTGAAAAGTCAGAAGAAAAAGCAGCGGAACCTGTCAAAATATTTATAAGTAAATTAGATACATTTGTAAGACTTGCATCAGAAACCTTTTCCGGATCATAATAAGGCAACAAAACTAAATTCTTTTCTGCCCTCGTCAACGCCACATATAGGATATTTAAATTATCAGCTAAATTTTGAATACGTTCTTCGTTGTATTCCTCTTTAAAAATTGATAAAGAGACCTTCTTCTGATGCTCTATTGGCAAAATAGGAATTTGATTATAGGGTTCGTTATTGCCTGTTTTATACCACTTGGTATAAGATTTCACCTCACTCTCCAAACTCCAATTGCAATACGGAATTAGAACAGAATGAAATTCCAGTCCCTTCGATTTGTGAATAGAAAGTATTCTTATTCCACTCACACTACCATTAGAAGGAAGACTCTTTCGAGACAAATACTCGTCCCAATACAGAAGAAACGAAGATATATCAGGAGAATTTCTTCCTAAATATTCACTCACCATATCCATAAAGAAGCATAAATAAGCATCCTGCCCATCAATTTTAGCCTGCCAATTAACTCCATCAAACCTCATTAAAAAGAGCCTATATACCTCTTCCAACAACTCATATAAAGGTAAGTGAGCAATTGTATCGATACGAGAAAGCATCTCGTTAAAGTCTGCATCATCTTCCCATCGCATCTTTAAAACCGTCTCGACCTCACACCCCTCAACAAACGTTTTATAGGAATGAAACAAATGCAATTTATCAATTAAACTTTCCGGAGCAACAATAACACGCAAAACATTTAGTATAATCTCTACGGCGGAGGAAGATTTAAGCAAATAAGCCTCATCAGATACCAAATCAAAATTACCATTAGGATACAACCCTTTATCTATAGAGGCAAAATAGGAGGCAATCATCGGAATCTCTTTGTTGGTTCTCACCAAAATAGCGATTTCACTTGGTTTCACTCCCGCCTGCTCTAATTCATAGATCTCGTCAACCAATTGCTGCAGCATAAGAGACTCTTCCCCTTTGATTTTTTCGATGAATTTCACCTTTACCATTCCCCTCTCATGAGTACCGCGCATACACTTTTGCTCACAATCACTATATGCCGATTTCAATTGCTGCATCAAAAGATGACCGGAGTTGCCTTCCACATTCTCCAAAACATTCAAACTTTCCAGAAAGACATTATTATTAAAATCCACAACCACCTTTTCGCTTCGCCAATTGGTATCAAGAGTTTTTACCTGCGTAAGAGAACCTAAATCACTACTATCTTTAATTTCACCCAAAATTCTCCAATCCCCATTTCGGAAACGATAAATAGACTGCTTGGGGTCACCCACAATAAGAGCTGTTCCATGAGACAATGATTCTTTTATCAATGGCTTAAAATTATCCCATTGAGTGACACTTGTATCTTGAAATTCATCAATCATTATATGCTCTATATGGCTACCAATTTTCTCATAAACAAAAGGCGCATCACTCTCCTTTATCATCTCCGATAACAACGTAGGGGTATAGGCCAACAGGAAAGTATTTCTGTCGCTGTTGATTTGATGGATTATTCTCGATATATCATGAAGCAATCCCAGATTATTGATATTTTTACCAATAAGTTCACAGGCAATTATCTCCTCTCTATTCTTTTTACGCAACTCATCTAATTCCTCCAATTTTGGAATCAAATTTCTAATATGAGAAAGTATCGCCTCATTCCGATGCTCTTTTTTTATCCACTTTTCAGCCTCGTTGATACAATCCTGAACCCTCTTGGGCGTTTCGTCCGTCAAAACCTTAGTATCCTTCAAAGAAGAGAGCTTCACGATGTACCCCCAGACACCACTATTCCCATAAGAAAGTGAGGTTTCGCCCAAACCATTATCCTCTAATCTTCCCTTTATCTCATTAGCAATCTTCTCAAGTTCTTCAATTTTTTCTTTTTTTATCGCAGCAAGTCTTTTCTTATATTCATTCAAGAAATGATGGTCTTCCAACTTCTTATCAATCTCTGCACTATACCTCAAATACTCCTCTTTGAAAATATTTTTCCCAAAATCCTCGAGTAAAAATTGAATTTTCCAAGGTTTCCCACTCTCAATTTGCTCTTTCATGTAATTAGTAATCCACCTAAGCAAATGCTCTTTCTCTTTCTCCTTTATCTCATCAAACAAAACCGATATAGCATCAGAAAGAACCAACTTTTCATCCAATTCTATATTCAAGTAGGCACCTAATCCCAACTCTTTCGCCAAATTTCTCAATATAGATTGAAAAAAACTGTCAATAGTTTCTATTCGGAAACGACTATAATCATGAAGGATATTATACAACGCTCTCTTGGCTTGCTCAATGATAAATGATTGCGTAGGATCTTGAGAACTAACCGCTTCCTCGGTCTTGATAAATTCATCAATAGCCTCATTAAAAGCTTTATTATCAGACAATTCCTCAGAAACAGACTTAATCATCGATTTAGACTCCGGAAGATTATTACTAATCCCGTATAGCTCTTTCAAGATACGATTTTTCATCTCCTTTGTTGCCTTATTGGTAAAGGTAACTGCCAAGATCTTATCGTAACACCAAGGATCGCTGATCACCAATTTAATATATTCCAAAGCAAGTCGGTAGGTTTTACCCGACCCTGCAGAAGCTTTATAAATTTTCAACGGTTGTTTATTCATAATTTCAAATGAAAAAGTTGAAAGAGATAAATCCCTTCATCTAATTCACAAAAGTAGTGATTTAATTTCAAACATAACAGCCCAATGTATCCAATAAATATCAATACTCACCTACAATCTTTCTCCAACACCCACACAATTTCAGTTCTTTTTATATCTTTGTAGCAGATAAAATTGTCAAGAACATGGAAAAAGAAGAAGAAAGAATAGCATTAGCTGTCGAATTATTTAAAAGCGGTTATAACTGCTCTCAAGCTGTTGTTGCTGCATTTGCAGATTTATATGGAATGTCAAGGGAAGATGCATTGAGGGTATCAGCCTCTTTTGGCGGAGGTATAGGGCGAATGAGAGAAACATGCGGAGCAGCCTGTGGATTGTTTATCCTCGCCGGACTGAAATTTGGAACCACTGATGCAAAAAATGCAGAAGCTAAAGGAGAAAACTACAGAGTGGTACAAGAATTAGCAGCAAAATTTAAAGAACAAAATGGCTTTTTAAGATGCAGAGACTTATTGGGGTTATCGGAAGAGAAAAAAGAGAGCCACCAACCTGAAGAACGAACACAACAATATTATGAACGCAGACCATGCGCCAAAATAGTTGAAGATGCAGCACGTTTATGGTATATAAATTATGTTAAATAACACAAAAAACAAAGAAAACTAAAAGCTACTTCAAAGTTTTCTATTATTTTTGCATCCTCATTATTGCCGAAAAAGTAATTATGAATTGGGATGTAAAAAATAGAATTATAAATGGGTCTCTTGACATGTTCCATGAGAAGGGAATTAAAAATGTCACAATGGATATGATAGCTTCCGAGTTATCCATATCCAAACGAACCATATATGAATACTTCGACAATAAAGAGAAATTGGTTTTAGCCTGCTTGGAACTTTTCGGCAATAGGATGAAGGAGGAGTGTGAAAAGAAAAAAGAGCATTCGGCTAATTCGTTAGAGTTTCTTTTAAATGTTTTTTACATCAACGTTCAGATGTTTCGCATCGTAAATGTCAACTTTTTCAAAGACATAAAAAAGATGTTCCCCAATATTCAATCGGACGTTAAAAAGAAAGAATTAGAGAATATTGAGATATTTGGAAAGATCTTACAAACAGCTCAGGATGAGGGCTTTATCCGAATCGACTATAACGTAGAGATTTTGAAGAAAATTTTCAATATGATGGTAATGGCATTAAAAGACCCTACCTATTACGATTTTACCCGATATCCTTTCCCGGATGTATTTTGGACCAACTCTGAGCTATTTTTCAGAGGTGTTGCCACAGAAAAGGGGATGAAGTTGATAGACAATTTCAATAAAAAGAAAATAGTTACTTGAAAATAAAAATACAAAGAGATGAAAAGAATGTTCAAATGTTTAAGCGTATTAGGGCTTATGTTATGTGGGTCTCTTGCTTATGGACAGACAAGTGACACACTAATGTTGTCGTTGGATTCTGCAAAGGTTTATGCTCTGGAACACAACCGCGATATTAAAAATGCCTCTTATGCTGTTCAAAAAGCGGAAGCAAATCGATGGAAGGCGATTGCAAGTATGTTGCCACAAGTGAGTGGAAAGGCGGACTACACAAATATGTGTGGATATGAGATGACGATGAATATGGGTGGTGGTTCTTCTTCTACAGAACAATCAGAATTAGAATTGCCTGAAAGTGTACCTGCAGATATGAAGCCGATTGTGAATGACATTGCCGGAGCAATTATGAAAAAGATGTCTGGAGCAGGTTCTACTAACATTGCCATGCCTCCCTATTTCTCTTTTGGAGGAACAGCTGCGATGGCTGTGAGTGGAGCTCAAATTGTAGGAGTGCAGTTAGCGAAAATGAGTAAAAGAATGCAAGAAATTAATATCAATAAAACTGCTCAGGAGATTTCTGCAAACATCGAAAAATCATACGTTAACATTTTGGCTCTTCAATCGTCAGTTGCTCTATTGAATTCCAACTTGGGGAATTTGGAAAAATTGATGGAGATGACGCAAAACGCAGTTAAAGTGGGAGTGGCAGAGCAAAATGATGCCGACCAAATTGCCATCCAAGTTGCTGCAATGAAGAGTGGTATCAATACATTAGAAAGAACTATTGAGGTGCTTTACAATTCATTGTTGCTTTCTATGGGTGCTAAGCCCGATGCAACAATTGTTCTAACACAAAAATTGGAAGATATTGTTAACATAGAATCTATCTTAGAACTACTTAATACTGAGTTGGATTTGAACAATAATTATAGCTACCAATTGGTAAATATGCAAACCGAATTGGCTCGCAAACAAGTAACAAGCAGCAAAATGAGTTATGTTCCTCAATTGTCTGCAGCATACGTTTTGAACAAAAAGGTATATGTGGGTGATGAGGCAAAAATGGATATGCAACCACCTCATACAGTGAACATTGGACTTTCCATTCCGATTTTCTCATCCGGTGTTAATTGGGCAGGGGTTCGTGCTGCAAAATGTGATTATGCTTCTGCCATCAACTCATTGGAACAAACTACAGAAGGGCTGATGATCCAAGACAAACAATTGAGATTCAATTTATCTTCTGCATACGAAAATTACCAAATTCAATCTAACAACATGGAGGTAATGCAAAATGTATTCAACAGCTATGCCGAAAAGTTTAAATACGGAGTGGCTTCAAGTATGCAGGTAACTACTTCCAGTACAGAATTGGTAAATGCACAAAATGACTATGTTAATTCGCTATTGGAAATGGTGAATGCTCATATAGAATTAAAAATCCTTTTGAATAAATAAAAAAATTAGCATATATGAAAAAAGTTTTAACAATCGGTTGGGCTATGTTATTAGCCTTGGCAACCATAAGTTGTGGTGGCGACGAAAAGAAAACATCAATCGGAAAAATTGAGTCGGAATCTGCAGCGAACAAGCAAGAGAAAGTTAGAGTGGATACTATTCGCACAGAAATGATTGA
This sequence comes from Bacteroidales bacterium, assembly GCA_015061185.1. GTDB lineage: Bacteria > Bacteroidota > Bacteroidia > Bacteroidales > Paludibacteraceae > UBA1181. Next base: position 5,791 of record SUWZ01000035.1, on the reverse strand, counting down.
GAGAGAAATCGAGCGTACATCTGTATTGGAGGGGTACGAAACAATGAATGTTTCTCCATCAATGACAGGAATCATAGAGAAGATATACAAAGAGGTAGGAGATCGAGTATCAACAGGAGAATTGTTGGTAAGAATGGATCAAACCCAATTGAAACAAGCTAAATTGGCATTTGCTAACCTCGAGACAGAAATGAAACGTATGGAGGCATTGATTGCCGGCGGAAATACCACTCAACAACAATATGATGGGGTTAAATTTCAATATGACCAAGCAAAGGAAAATTTGGAATTTCTTCAAAATAATACATTCTTCAAAGCAACTTTCCCTGGCGTTGTTTCTGCAAAGAACTATGAAGATGGTGAGTTGTTTAATGGAGCAAGAGCAATCTTGACTGTTACACAAATCAACGTTTTGAAAACATTGATTAGCATTCCGGAAGCATACTTCCCACGCGTAAAGCAAGGAATGAAGTTGGAATTAATCTCTGACATCTATCCTGACAAGAAGTTCCCTGCTGTTATAGAGACTATCTATCCAACAATTGATGCAGCAACACACACATTCCAATGTAAAGTAAGAATTCCTAACGGAACAAATCTACTTCGTCCGGGAATGTACGTTCACACAACAGTGCCTGTAGGAAAAAGTGAAGCACTTTTGGTGCCTTACCAAGCAGTATTAAAATTAACCGGATCAAACGAACGTTTCTTGTTTATCAATGAAGGTGGCTATGCAAAACGTATTGCAGTAACTTTAGGAGATCGTTTTGATACTAAGATTGAAGTTATCGCAGAAGAGGACCTCAAAGGAAAAGAATTGGTTGTACAAGGACAAAACCGTCTGGTTGATGGTATCGGCTTGGAAATCATCTCAGATGTTCAAAATGTAAATGTATCCACAGATTCATTAACATCAGAAACAAAACAAGATACTATTGTAAAATAATAATCTTTAAAGCGCAAAAAAATGAGTATCTATAAAAGTGCGATTAATAAACCGGTAACCACGATTTTGATCTTCGTTGCTGTCATGATTATGGGAATCTTCTCATTCTTGAAGCTACCGATAGATCAAATGCCGGAGATTGAACCTCCTTTTGTTGCCGTTATGACAACATACGCCGGAGCAAATGCTCAGGAGGTGGAAACAAACGTTACGAAACTTCTTGAAAATAGTTTGAACTCTTTGGAAGGTTTGGATGAAATGACATCTACCTCAAAAGATAACCTTTCATTGGTTGCTTTGGAATTTGAGTGGGGACAAAACTTGGACGAGGTGGTAAATGATATTCGGTCATACGTGGATATGACGAAAGACAACCTTCCTGAAGGATGTTCTACCCCATTGATTATCAAATTTAACAGTAGTTCTGCGCCAATTATCCAATTCTCTTTCTCTGCAAAAGAGAGTTATGCAGGATTGGACAAAATTTTGAATGACGTAGTAATCCCTCAATTAAACCGCGTAAGTGGTGTGGGAAATATCTCACTGTCCGGAGAACCTATCCGTTATGTATATGTGGATATAGACCAAAACCAATTGGATGCCTATAGTATCTCGTTGGAATCTGTAGGAACTGCTATTGCCAACAATAACCTTAACCTTTCTTCAGGAAATGTGAAGATGGAGAAGGAACAATATGCATTACAAGTACGAAGCGAATATTTGGAAAGTAATGAAATTGCTAACATTGTTGTGGCAACAACTCCTGATGGGAAACAAATTTTTGTTCGCGATATTGCAACAGTAAAAGATACCATCAAAGACTTGACATTGGATGAAAAGATGAATGGTCGAGATGCTGTGCGTATGATGGTTTCCAAACAAACCGGAGCCAATACCGTACAAATCTGTAAAGATATCAATAAAGAGTTGGCGAAAATCAAAGAGACTCTTCCTTCTGATATTGAGATTAACTTGATTTATGACTCTTCAACCGATATTGAAAATGCAATCTACTCATTGGAAGAATCTGTACTATACGCTTTGATATTTGTGGTATTGGTTATCCTATTCTTCCTAGGAAAGTGGCGTGCTAGTTTGATTATCGGACTAACCATTCCGATCTCCTTGTTGGTAGCATTTATTTACCTACTATTTGTTGATAGTTCGTTGAATATCATATCACTTTGTTCTCTTTCTATTGCAATTGGTATGGTTGTGGATGATGCGATTGTGGTCTTGGAAAATATTACCACACATATAGAGAGAGGTTCTAACCCAAGAGAAGCTTCCATCTACGCAACCAACGAGGTTTGGATTTCTGTAATTGCCACCACTTTGGTAATTGTTGCCGTTTTCGTACCATTGACTATGTTGTCGGGTATGGCAGGAATCTTGTTCAAAGAGTTGGGATGGATTGTTACAATTGTGGTTTGTACTTCAACTACCGTTGCTATTTCATTGGTACCTATGCTTTGTTCTAAATTGTTAAAAGCAAAAGAGTATGAAGTAGATGAAAATGGTAGATTGATTGAAAAGAAGCAAGAAAAGAATTTCTACGACAAAACAGTTGTTAAAGCGTTGGACAAATTGGATGTCTTTTATGCCAATGTTCTTCGCGTATGCTTGGCTAACAAAAAGATAACCATGTTGGTCGTAGTGGCTATCTTTGTTCTATCTATGTTGCCAATGGTCTTAGGTTGGATTGGAACCGACTTTATGCAAACGACAGATGGTGGACGTTTGAATATCTCGATAGAGTTGGCACAAGGTACAAGAGTAGAAGAGACTGCAAAATTAGCACGAGAGTTGGAAAAACGCATTATAGCGGTAGCACCGGAAACAAAAAACTTGTCAACCACTTGTGGTACAAACGATGAAGCCGGTATGGGAGCTTTATTTAGCTCAACCAAAAACAATACCATAGAGATGCGATTGAATGCAGACAAGAAAGACACTCGTGAAAGAGACATCTGGACTATTGCAGAGGCAATTCGCGAAGAGTTGAAACAATATCCTCAGATTACAGAATATTTGGTAAAAACTTCATCCGGAGGAGGAATGGGAGGAGAGTCAACGGTTGATGTTGAAATCTATGGTTACTCTTTCGATGAGACAAGTAAATATGCACAAGAGGTAAAGCGAGTGATTACCGAGAAAGTGCCAAATGCACGAAGCATCGATATCAGTCGCGAAGATGATCGTCCTGAGTTAAAGATTACAGTAGATAAAGAAAAATTGGCTTATCATGGTTTAAATTCAGCCACTGTTGCTTCATTCGTCCGCAATAGAGTTAATGGTATGAACTCAGGATTTTTGAAAGAAGATGGTGATGAATATAGTATCTTGGTTCGCCTGAAAGAGGAAAACAGAAACTCAGTAAGTGCCATAGAAGATTTATCTATCCCAACTCAACGCGGATTGGTAAAATTAAGTGAAGTGGCTAAAATCGAAGAGTATTGGGGACCACCTGAAATTGAAAGAAAGAGTCGTCAACGTTACTTGACAGTATCTGTTGTTCCATACAATATTTCGTTAGGAGAGTTGGCAATAGAGGTGGAAAATGCGTTAAAGACGATAGAAAAACCATCCGACATATCTGTTGATTTAGGAGGTAGCTACGAAGATCAACAAGAGTCATTTGCCGATATGGGAATGTTGTTGCTACTGATTGTAATCTTGGTATATGTGGTGATGGCCTCTCAGTTTGAGTCATACGCAAAACCATTTATCATCATGATGTCTGTGCCATTCGCATTTTCTGGAGTTGTACTTGCTCTTCTAATCACCAACACAACATTGGATATGATTGGAGCATTAGGAGTTATCATGTTGGTGGGTATCGTTGTAAAGAATGGTATCGTGTTGGTGGACTATATCAATTTGATGCGAGATAGAGGAATGGAACTAAATGAAGCGATTGCCGTTTCCGGTCAGTCTCGTCTTCGTCCGGTGTTGATGACTGCATGTACCACCATCTTGGGTATGTTACCTATGGCATTATCTACAAGTGATGGCTCTGAGATGTGGGTACCTATGGGTATCGTAGTAATCGGTGGATTGTTATTCTCTACTTTGGTTACACTTATTGTGGTTCCTGTTTTATACGCAATCATGTCTAAACACGGAGAGCGCGACAAAGAGAAAGATGTAAGATCTCAATTTATCTTTATGGACATTAACGAGAAGGCAGGAATAGCTGATAAAGAATCAAGAAATACGGAGATTGTTGAATAAATTTAAATTGAAAATATGAAATCAGTCTTAATTATATATAATCAAGCAAATACTGAGCGTGTTGAATTTATGTTAGACAAACTTGGTATTCGAGGATTTACGTTCTTCGAGCAAGTTCAAGGACGCGGCACAAAAGATGGAGATCCCCACAGAGGCTCACATACATGGCCCGAAATGAACTCTGCAATTATCACAGTGATTGAAGATTCACAAGTAGAGACTCTTTTGAGTGCTGTAAAAAAATTGGATATGCGAAATCCTGCTATCGGTGTCAGGGCTTTTGTTTGGAATATTGAACAAACAGTGTAATAGAACCTACCTTTAATTATTAAAACGGAAACTGTATAAAGGACAACCCTTAACAGTTTCCGTTTTTTTCGCTTTATTTTTTAGATTAGTTCAATAATCTATCAATATAACAACGTTGATTTATCCGCTCAAAAATTTGTTTATTAAAAGTAAATAGATAACTTTGGAGACGAGAACGAAATCAAGAGCCGGAATGATTTGGGTAAGGAGTATAGGATGTAATACTTGATTTATAAAATCATCTTGAATCGTATAACATATATTATTACAAACTTTTAAAGTATAAATCCATGAAAAAGTTATTAAGTCTGATTTATTTTGCATTACTATCGATAGGAGTAACGCAAGCCCAAGTGTTTGAATATACGCATAAAGGGCAAACCTTGAATTATGAAGTTATTGGATATGCACACGTTAAAACTCTTGTCAACAATAACGTATCCGGAGATGTAAAAATTCCGAGTATAGTGAGGTTCGACAATAAAAATTATTGGGTGATTGCAATTGATAACCGAGCATTTGCCAACTGCAAGAACCTTAAAAGCATTGATATCCCAAGAAGTGTATTAACAATAGGAGAAGAAGCCTTTGCGCTATGTGAGAATCTGCAAGAGATTAAGATACCTCTACATGTAGAATATATTGCAAGAGGTACATTCCTCAATTGCAAGAACCTACAAAAAGTTACTATTCCCAAAAATGTCACTGTAATAGAGAATGCCGCATTTTTTGGCTGTGAGAATCTTGTAGAAATTAATATGCCCAACTCTGTTTCTCTGATAGAAAAAACTGCATTTATGAAATGCAAAAAATTACCAGAATTCCCAATTTCAAATTCTTTGAGAGAAATAAGAGAGTATGCCTTTGCCGAATGTGAAAATATTAAACAAATAAAGTTCCCATTCTCCACGGAATATATAGCCGCCAATGCGTTTTCCGGTTGTACAAATCTTCAAGCTATACAAATAAAGAAAAATGTAGTCGGCATAGGAGATTCTGCCTTCTTTAAATGTCCCAATCTTAAGGATATAAAAATCAAGAAAGGAAGTCCATTTTATGGAGAAGAAGCAGACAACATAAAAAACGGAGGAACAGCACTTAAAAATAATTGCAAAGAAAAGTCGTATAAAGAATTCATAAATGACCTTATGGATCGCGGAGAAACCACGTTTTTTACCAACTCGGAAACTCCAATTCCTACCGATTTAGAAAAGGTAAAAAAGATTAACTTAAATTCAACTTGATAATGCAACTCGGGGAATAAAAAATTTTTTTCAAGAGAAAGGAGTTTCCCCCTTTCAT
>SUWZ01000067.1 GCA_015061185.1 Bacteroidales bacterium | reverse complement strand
ACTGTATAAGCCCCCTTCTTCTTCACATACAACTCGTCCGAAGCAGAAGGAGCACCCAAGCTCACCTTGTCTAAGAAAAACTCATATTCATAATTACCGGCAGGTTCTGCAGCAGCTGTCAACAAGACGCTGTCGCCCTTGCAAATTTCAGAAGCAGCAGCCGTTAGAGTAACCTTTTCGATAGGACAAGAGACTCCACATTCAGAAACAGCCTGTGCCATGATTTCATCGTCAGCATGACCCAAAAGTTTTGCGTACGCAACATTGATAATCTTTTCGTTACATTCATCCACAATACCCTTCCATGATACTTTGTATTTAGTACCAAATGGAATAGGGTTGTTGATACCCTGCTCAAATTTCCAAACAATAGAATCACCTTCCAAAATACCGCCCTCATCCGCAGAAATAAATGATATTTCCTCCGGTTTACGGTCGATGATAGAGAGGTTGTAAGCGTAATCGGTGTGGACGTGGATGTTGGAGAATTTATGAGTTCCATACGAATCCCCACCTGTGGTATTCCCGTTTTTAAATGCAAGATAACCTTCTGCTTCCGTCAATCCCTCTACTGTGTAAATAACCTTATCAGCTACGGTATCAGAATTAATCCACATTCTCATCAGATCTTTCTGTACATCAATACTCAAAGACATTGGAACACCGCCTTTAAAGATTAATTCTTTTTCAGCTTGAACTACTTTTCCTCCTTCAAAAGTAGTGATAAATAAAATATTTTGACCCAAATCTGGTTTTATTTGTATTGTCAGAGGAGACGAAGAACCTTCTCTAAAAATTATCTGGAACGTAGAGTAAGTTTGAGGATTAACATCCATTTTAACAAAATAATTTTTTGCTTTGGAGTAATTATATCTTGATGTGCCAGTTTGGTTAGACACGCTTGTTAAAGTACCTCCGGAAACACTCCAACCGGACAAGTTCCAATCAGACGTATTAGCGGCTGCATCATCAAAAATAGCACCATGAGTCTGTTCGTACTCTATCGCATAATTGATTTTTTCTCCTACCTCATACGACTCTTTGTCTGCCGTTTTCTTTAATGTTGTTGGAATGATAGGCTTTGGCACTTTTGCACACGTTACTGTTATTGTAGCCGTATCATTAATAGCAGACTCCTTATCTCCCCAAATCCAAGCTTTGTTGATAATTTCTTCATCTGTAGTTTCACAAGTATTGCCAGATGGGAATGTAATGTTTGCTTTGTAAATGATAGAACCCTTTTGTTCAATCATCAATCTGTCAATTGTCCAAACGATGACATCTAAACCGTCTGCTGTTTTTTCTGTAGTCCATGAACCTCCGAACTCTTCCAATGGACATTCATTTACAAACTCGACAAACTCCATTCCTTTAGGCAATGTATCACGAATCACCACGTTATAAACGTCACGACCAGGCTTAGGACCATTTCCTAATACACGTCTCCATGTGTAACCGTCCCACTCTTCGACCAATATTTTATCAACAAACTTTGTAGGAGTTCCACACGAGTGTCTGTCCCAACTTGTTATCTCTTGATCCAAATTATTGGGGTCTGTATGGTCGTTTACAATAGGGAAGTGCAAGTCATTTTGTTCTGCACTTGTCCAATCTTCGCTATAACTCCAGTCATCCGTCAAGTCAAACGTTTTTCCTCCTTGCGAACAAGACATTCGCATATTCAACAAGAGAGTTGATCCTCCTCCTTCGTGAACGTGTATTCCATCTGCTACTCCCGCACTTGCATATTGTTGCAAATGTTGAGTTGGTGCAGCTAATTGGTCTGCGAACTGAACGATAATTCGTTGATTCCACTTTTTACCCGTCACTGGGTCTGTACCTGGCACGGTCGTTTCGTGTGAGATTATCAAAGACTCTTTCAAACCTCCTTGATAATAGTCGCACGCCATATTCCAACCGATATTGCAATCTGGATCGTCACCCCCTGCAAAACATTGTAAAGCAGGGTCATACATATAATAAGACACACGATAATTGCCATAATCAATGTAAGCTTCATCCGCATCATGGAACAAACGATAGAAAGATACTATCTGGTCTGTGCTTGACGGATTGGCAACCGGCTTATGTCCGTAAGAGAGACGTACGCCTTGCCTTCCTCCATTTATCCAGCCAGCCTCTGCTGAGTTTTCAAAATTTATCTTGAACTGAGCGATATTATTAGGATTTATCTCTTTCCTGTCCACTGTTTTTTCCACTTTTAAGGCACGAGCAACAACATCCACACAATTGCGTTCCATCACGCTTGTAACATTATTTGGGTACTCATCAGAAACCCATCCAAAACCATTGTCACATTTTACACTTGCAGATGTACAATAGCGCCCTTGTTTAATATCATCATTCAATCTGAGTTTAATAACCATACTATCTACAGTTGGTTCTATTCCTGTTGCTGTTTTGAAACCATTGATTGTACCCTTGTTCCAAACGATAGAATCACCAACTAAACTACCTTTTGTCGTGTTTACCAAAGAGAACCCTTCTGGAATTCCAAATTTTACGACAGTACCCTCTGCGTCAACTGAACCATAGTTTCTGATTGTAACAACAAATTCCACTTGGTCGCCGGCAAAAGCATACGTTTTATCTACTTTGTGATATACTTTCAAGTTTGGTTTCGCAACCATATTTTCCGGAGCATGAAAATTTCCGGACAACACCAACATTCCCAATAACTTAAACCATTCGTGGAAATAATGAGGAGAAGACTCTTCGTACGATTTAAAGTTTTCATCATCCCAAGCCATAACACAATGGCGGAACATTTGTCCCATTAATTCAAAATCTTGAGAAACAATAGCAGCAGGAGAGCCTGACCCATGAATCCAATTTAAAGGAAACCCGTCTCCGATATTTCCTTCCAAATCCATCTTATTTCGCAAAGTATAAGGACCCCAAAATTTAAGACCCATGTCCCCAATCGCATTGCAATCATTATTCCATGGAGCAGATTGCGGATTTGCCAAAAAATTGGCATAACGCAAAGCCATATCTTTTTGGTAAGAATTTGTACCTTGTATTACCTCATGAGCTACCGGATCCCAAGAATATTCGGGATCTCCATGCCAAACATAATTTAGTATTGTTCGCCAGCCTGCTCTCATATCTTCAGCAAACATTTCGTTTCCGAATGTAAATTCAGTGTCAGAAATCGATGTCACACTTCCACAAACCGGAATAGCAGTGTTTGACGATTGATATAGTTGCCCCATCAACCAATCAGATGAGGCTTCGCATCGAAGGCATTGGTTTATTTGCCATTCTGTTGAATTTTTATCTTCTTCCAAAAATTTCCTATATTGCCTAAAATACGCAGGTGCAAGATAGTCAAAATATAACATTTGCGTGCCTCCATGCTGGTTTTTCATTCCTTTGTAAAGTCGTCCTCCTCCATTGGAAGCCCAATCGGTCAGATTAGTTTGATGAGACCCACCCTTTAAGTATCCGTCAAATCCAACAACTCCTGAAACATATGTGATTTCCGGTAAAGAAAGCGGATATAAGACAGTGTCAACCATGGCCCTTATGTATTTTAAAGCCTCTTCTTTGTAATTCAATTCTCCATAACGAGTCATGATTCCGGAAGATTCTCCCCATTGTTTGTATGCTATGAGCAATGCTAATGCAATATCCACATCTCCATCTGTAGCAGAACCTCCTTCACTGTAATTGCCGATTGTCATCGCAGCTCCTGCGCCAAAACCTCCTGAACCATTTAAATTTTTTGAATAGTTATCATAGAGGTTTGTACCTCCATCTACATACCTATCAACCCCAATAAACATCCTATCATGCATACTCATATAATAACCATCAAAGAATGTTTTATCACCCATGATAGCGGCCGGAAGTAGATAATAGCCGTCTCCTTCTGCACAACTACAATGTTCTTCAGCCTCATTTTTATCTGGTATTATGTATTCAACTCCATCTACCTCATAACCATGGAATTTACAGTTGTTACAAATATGCTTCCATGCATCACGCATACGCTGTTCCATTTCAGCATGAGTAACCCCCGGAGCATTATGACTTGCTAATGACTTTCTGTCCGGTCCGTAATCCAAAAACTGCGGAAAAGGGAACGCAGGATTTCCCGAGTTGATATGTACGGGAACGGCAGCTTCTGCATAAAATGATGCTACAGTAAATGTTAGAATTGCTATTATTACTAACTTTTTCCTAAAAGAGTAAATCATGGTCTTAACATATTGTGGTTACTTCTATTTGTTGAGGTTGTTCGCTTTATATCTTAAACACGAATCTGTCGCTTAAGAGGATATTTTGTTGCGTTGTTTCTCGGTTGGAGCTCGCGATATTCTCATCGTTAGTTTCCCAATTCATCCGAAAAAAAGTCGCTTTAAATCTATCACAACCTAAATTATAGAGTAACCTATTTAATACTAAAATAGTCCTATATCCGAGCAAATGTAATAAAATTCTTTAATATACAACGGGAAAATTTATAATTTTTTAAGTTGAGTTCTATAAATTGACCTTTTTGAATTTTAAAGCATAAATTGTAAATGGGGAGACTTTTCGGTACTTTTTGATCTCTTTTGGCAACTTCTTAGTCAGTCATATCATTAGCACTGCAATCACTCGAAATAAAATATAAACAACTTCTAAAGATCTCTCCTTTAATTGGCGTTTTGCGGCTCTTTTTTGTTTAGAATTTCATCTATTTTTTCTCCCATGTAAGAGAGTCCGCTATTGGTTGTCTCTTTAGCAATTATGCCAAAAGCCTTGATGGATTCCAACATGGCATGGCGACGAACTTTTATTCCATTCTTTCCTGCCAACCCATCGGCACCCTCTTTGAGGTAGGCGAGAGTGACGTAACCAATTCGCAATGTTAAGAGTGAGTTCAAGGCACCATCAACCAACGAGCCCGGAATCTGACTAAATAATTTCAGTCCGGTTAGAGACATCAGAAAGTCGGTCTCCATCACAGCATTTTCATCTATCCCATCTAAAACCGCTCCTTCAGCCGCTGATTTAGCATAACTTTCAATCGTATTAGATAGGTAATAGCTAAATAGGGCAGTGGCTAAAATTCTAACGTATTGGTTGAAAAGTTGACGATGAGAAGGACGATAGCCGGAACATTCAATCAAGTCGGAAATCATTCTAAGATTAACGACCATGGATATGGCAGAGTCTAATTTCCCGTTTTGAGAAACAGCGGTTAGCATAAATACCGTTTTTGCCCATTCGTGTATATGCGATTTCACTTTATCGAACCGAAGATCCAACTCTTTTTGAATAATCAATTTGAGGTCGTTTGCATTGTAGTAATTCTCAACTTGATTGCGAATCATTAATTTGTGTTTATTACGCTCTTCCTGAGGTAGATAACCAAGATTATTAGATAATGATTTGGCAAAAGATTTAAGTTCTTTGATGGTTTTATCAGAATCACCGATGTATTCGTCCACAGATAATTTAGGAAATTGCGGAGTGGAGTGAAGTTTAATTATCGGCCAAAGAACAATAGAAAACAGTCCGAACAGAATGATTGCAAAAAATCCCAATTCCACCGAGCGAAGTTGAGTTAATTCGTACAATTTATTACCGATGGATATGATGTTACCCATCAGAATCAGAATAATTAAACTGATAAAAATCAGGATTATGATTATTAAGTTCCGTTTCATGCTAAATAATTATATTTTCCAATTTTACTTGTAAATTTTCTAAAGAGGAGAGAGTTTTGAGTTCCTCATCACTGATGAAGTTTTGCAGTTGATTTTGCAACTCCTCTTTGATTTGTTGTTGGTATAACTTTGCCATTCGTTTAATCTCCTCTTTGAGCAACATTTTGAGGTTGGTGGTATCCTTTTCATTTTCATCACCATAGAACCAACGTTCCATGTTAGAGATAGAATTTCTGACAGTTTCAGCTTTGTAAGAGTGCCCTATGGTAAAGTCTGTGAACCAATCCCAGTTGGAGGTTTTCATGAAACTTTTTACACTTTCGTCAGAAATATTATTGACAGTTTTGGCAGTGATTTCCGTCAAAGAGATCTCGTTGATTGGCGAATTTAAAGAGGAGTTGATTCGATCTGTAACCTCTTTTTGTTTAAGACTATAGTGTCGGAAGAGTTTGTCTGTTAGTCGTTCATCAACATTTGCCAAAAAGGAGGTTAAAATTTGTCGCAAGCAAGCCATACACTCTTTGGTGGACATAGATTTGTTGACTCTGCTTTTAGCTTGACTTTTGAAAATAAAACGATTGGCATCACTCGCCACATTATCGATGATTTCTTCAATTTCGGTAGAAGTCAAACCGGTAATTTTATCCAAAGAAGCGAAGGCATTTTCAAACGAATCTTTGTCCTCTTTTCTGTTTTTTAGCGCAGCTTTATTTCTTTTGATTAGCTCGATTAAATCATTCTTAAGTTTTTCAGTTCTATCTAAGCAGCGATCTAATCTGAGTTTACTGATATTCGTTGTAATTTTGTTGTATAATTTCTCTTCTATATTTTCAAAAGCATCGTACTCTTTTTTAAGTTCCTCGTCAAATTCCGGCAAGCAGTTTTCATCTTTGTTGATATAGTCGGTCACCATACCTAAATTTATGCAACTAATATAATCCGGTTCGATGTTAAATCCTTTACTTTTGATTTCGTCATATTCATTTTTACTTTGACGTTCCACATCTTTCAGACGAGTCTCTTTATTTTTCCAAAAATTAGCATCAAAAACATTATGGATAAGGAACACAGGGACAGTACCGTTGTATTCTCTTAACTTTTCCAAATATTCATTAGAAGTGACGTTAAATGCGGAGACAGAGCTATGCACGAAAAGAATAAGATCCACTCTTTTAGAGATGGCGTCATATAAAGAGTTAGACAAGTTGACCCTATTTCCATCGAACCCCGGCATATCAGCGATAAAAATTTTCCCGGAGTCGGTGCTTTTCAGTAATTTGCTACCGGTTGTAGAAATAGAGGTGATGATAGAGTTGTCTCCCTTGTTGTAGGAGGGAGTTATGTAGGCATTGATATTATCATTGTTGAGAGGATAGACCTCTTTGGTTAAGTGTTCTCTTATTTCAGATTCATCTTCGATAATACCTCTTAATTTATCGATTATCAAATCCAAATCTTTTTCCTTTCTATTTTCATCTTTTGCGGTATAGACCTCGATGGAGCACTCCTCTTCGGAGTCGATGCCTGAGATGATGGAAGGACGAATGGTACATTCCAATTTGTCGGTCGGACTGACGTAGCGATGAGCAAGTAAGTTGACCAGTGTAGATTTACCCGATTTAACCGGACCAACAACCAGCATGATAAAGGAACCGTTTTTATACTCTTTTGACCTGCGATAGAGTCTTATTAAATTAGATTTAATCTCATCGTTGCCCAGAACAGCGGAAAATTCGGTAGTTAGAGTTTCCAACTGTTTAGATATAGATTCCAATTTTTTAGCATTCGTTGTTTCCATACCAAATATCATTTGAAACAAAGGTAATGAATTTTTTTTAATTAGGAATTAGGGATTAGGAATTAGGAATTAAGATTAAGGTTTTAAGTTAAAGAACGTAACTTGAAAGATTCTCTCAAATATGCTCGAAATAAAATTTAAACA
>SUWZ01000066.1 GCA_015061185.1 Bacteroidales bacterium | reverse complement strand
ATTGAATTTTTCCGCTCCCAAAGAAGAGTTCTTTAAACATTTTTTATAATTTCGCACTTACTAGTTGACTCTACACCTAATTTTATTGTTGAGAATAATTTTGAAAAATAAAAAAAGAGTATTATCTTTGCACCCAAGATGAAATCCGAGTGACGGGGACTTTAAAAGTCCCCCTTTTTATTGCCTAAATATTGCAGTAGAATCGCTTGTAGTAAAATTTACCAATATTAAAGAGATGATAGAGACTAAGAATGTTAAAGAAATTGTAGAAACTTATTTGCAAGATACACCCTATTTTTTGGTTGATGTAGTTGTAGATAAGAATAATTCTATTTTGGTTGAGGTGGATTCAGAAGAGAATGTGCCATTAGAGTATTGTGTAGAGTTGTCTCGGCATATTGAGTCTAAGTTGGATCGTGAGGTAGAAGATTTTGAGTTGGAGGTTGGTTCTGCAGGATTGACTTCTCCCTTTAAAGTGTTGCAACAATACTATAAATATGAGGGAGAAGAGGTAGAAGTGCAAGAGAAGAATGGTCCAAAATATGTTGGGGTATTGGTAGATGTTACTCCTGAGAGTTTTTCGTTGGAAATTACCAAGAAAGTAAAGAAAGAGGGAGAGAAAAAGAAAGTGGATGTTAAGGAGAAATTGACATTCAAGTATGAGCAAATAAAATATACAAAATACATAATTAGATTTAAATAACATGGCAAAGCAAGAAGCAATCAATTTGAGTGATACTTTTTCGGAGTTCAAAGAATTGAAGAACATCGATAGAAGTACAATGATTAGCGTTTTGGAAGAATCATTTAGAAGTGTGATTTCAAAGATGTTTGGGACCGATGAGAATTATGATGTAATTATCAATCCGGATAAAGGGGATTTTGAAATTTATCGTAATAGAGTTGTTGTAGAAGATGCCGATTTGGTGGATTCTAACACTCAAATTTCTTTGTCGGAAGCACAAAGTTTAGATCCGGATTTTGTGGTAGGTGAGGATGTGACGGATAAAGTGGATTTTGCTTCATTTGGACGTCGTGCTATATTAAACTTACGCCAAACACTATCGTCTAAAATTTTGGATTTACAGAAGGATAGTGTTTACAATAAGTATAAAGAAAAGGTTGGTACAATTGTTGTAGGTGAAGTTTATCAGGTTTGGAAAAAAGAGATTTTGTTATTGGATGAAGAGGGTAACGAAATGTTGTTGCCTAAGGCAGAACAAATTCCATCTGATTTTTATCGTAAGGGTGAGACTGTTCGTGCTGTTGTGGCAAAAGTGGATAACAAAAATAATAATCCAAAGATTATTTTGTCCAGAACTTCTCCAACCTTCTTGCAACGTTTGTTTGAATTGGAAGTTCCGGAAATTAATGATGGTTTGATTACTATTCGCCGTATAGCTCGTATTCCGGGTGAACGTGCAAAGGTGGCTGTGGAATCTTATGATGATAGAATTGATCCGGTAGGAGCTTGCGTAGGTATGAAAGGTGCAAGAATTCATGGTATCGTGAGAGAGTTGCGCAACGAAAATATTGATGTTATCAATTATACTAATAATGTCTCATTGTTTATCTCGAGAGCATTAAGTCCTGCAAGAATTTCTTCTATTCGTTTGGTAGAAGAACATAAGAGGGCAGAGGTGTTCTTGCGCCCTGAAGAGGTTTCATTGGCTATCGGTAAGGGAGGTATGAATATCCGATTGGCAGGTATGTTGACCGATTATCAAATTGAGGTGTTCCGTGACTTGGAAGAGGGATATGACGAAGAGGATATCTTCTTGGATGAGTTCTTGGATGAAATTGAACCATGGGTAATTGATATTTTGAAAGGTATTGGATGTGACACTGCTAAGAATGTGTTGGAAATCCCTCGTGACGAATTGATTAAACGAACAGACTTGGAAGAAGAGACAATTGATGAAGTGCTTGATATTTTAAGTGCAGAGTTTGAAAATCAAGAGACAGAGGATCAAGAATAATAACAACTAACGCTAAAATATGTCTATACGATTAAGTAAAATAGCTAAAGAGTTAAACGTGGGAGTTTCCACGGTGGTTGATTTTTTAAAGAGAAAAGGTCATTCTATACCATCCGACTTAAATTATAAGTTGACGGATGACGAGGCTGATATGCTTTATCAAGAGTTTAGTAAGGATAAAAAAATGAAAATAGACTCTGAGAAAGTGAGCCAAAAACGTCATGTAAAAGAGAAACGAGGAAGTGTCGCTATTGAAGGTTTTGGAGAAGAAGAGGATGTTATAAAACCTGTAGTCTCGGAAGATCAGAAACCTAAAATTAAACAAGTCGGGAAAATTGATTTGGATAGTTTGAACTCTTCTAAGAAAGCTAAAGTTGAGCCTGCTCAGCCGAAGGAAGAAGAACCGGCTCCGGTGGAAAAGGAGAAAGAAGAAATCATCGAACAAGAACCGGTTAAACTTGAACAACCCAAAGAAGAGGAGCTGATAGAAGAAGAGGAGAGAAAAGAGGGTGTTGAAGTTTTTGCACCTCAGTTGGAGGTTGATGTTAAAGATTCTGATAAAGAGGAGGATAATGTAATTCGTTTGTCAAAAGAGTTGAAAACCAATATCAATGTTATTGGTAAAATCGATTTGTCAACGATTAATCAACAAACTCGTCCTAAAAAGAAGAGCAAGGAGGAGAGAAAGAAAGAGCGTGAGCAAAGGAATAAGAGTTTTGTTAAACCGCAAGATAATCAATCCAAATCGCAAGGAGGACACTCTTCTAATCAGGAGGATGAAAAGAAGAAAAAACGCAAACGTATTCAAAAAGAGCGTATAGACATTGCAGAATACAAGAGCGGAGAGGATAAGTCTCGTAATAATCACGGTGGTGAGAACGGGGGAGGAAACAAGAAAAAAGGTTTCAAGAAAAATCCAATTAAGCCGGAGGTGAATGATGAAGAGGTTCAACGTCAAATAAAAGAGACGTTGGCTCGTTTGACTAATAAAGGTCAGAAGACAAAGGCGTCTAAACATAGAAGAGACAAACGTGAACAGCAATCTCAGAAGATGCGAGAGCAAGAAGAGATGGAACGTTTGGAACAAAACAGGTTGAAGATTACTGAGTTTGTAACGGTTAGTGAGTTGGCAACGATGATGAATGTTTCTGTTGCTCAAGTAATCAGTACTTGTATGAGTTTTGGATTGATGGTTTCTATTAACCAACGTTTGGATGCTGAGACAATCAATATTGTAGCAGAAGAATTTGGATTTGAGACCGAGTACATCAGTGTTGATGTGGCAGAGGCTATTCATGAGGAGGAGGATTCTGAAGAGGAATTGTTGCCTCGTCCGCCAATCGTGACTGTGATGGGTCATGTGGACCATGGTAAGACTTCATTGTTGGACTATATCCGAAACACCAATGTTATTGCAGGTGAGGCAGGAGGTATTACTCAACACATTGGAGCATACAATGTGACATTGTCAGATGGTCAGCAAATAACTTTCTTAGATACTCCGGGTCACGAGGCATTTACTGCTATGCGTGCTCGTGGTGCGAAAGTTACAGATATTGCGATTATCATCGTGGCGGCAGATGATGATGTGATGCCTCAGACCGTGGAGGCTATTAATCACGCATCGGTGGCAGGTGTGCCTATTGTCTTTGCGATAAACAAGATTGATAAGCCAACAGCTAATCCTGATAAGATTAAGGAGGCATTGGCAAATATGAACTACTTGGTTGAAGAGTGGGGTGGAAAGTATCAATCTCAAGATATTGCAGCCAAGAAGGGAACCGGCGTAGCCGAATTGATGGAAAAAGTGTTGTTGGAGGCTGAAATGTTGGACTTGAAAGCTAATCCAAACAGACGTGCGTCCGGTACAATTATTGAGTCGCAGTTGGACAAAGGTCGAGGCTATGTGTCAACAGTGTTGGTAAGCAATGGTACATTGAAAGTAGGAGATGTTGTAGTTGCAGGTATTCACCATGGACGTATCAAAGCGATGTTCAACGAACGTGGTCAAAGAATTAAAGAGGCTCGTCCTGCAGAACCAGCGTTGATATTGGGTCTTAATGGAGCCCCTCAATCGGGTGATAACTTTAATGTATTGGAGAGTGAACAAGAGGCTCGCGAAATAGCCAATAAGAGAGAACAATTGTTGAGGGAGCATAATGCTCGTACTTCAACTCACGTAACTTTGGAAGAGATTGCTCGTCGTAGAGCGTTGGGTAACTTCCAAGAGATGAATATCATTGTCAAAGGTGATGTGGATGGCTCGGTTGAGGCTTTGTCTGATTCATTGCTAAAACTTTCTACAGAGCAATTCCAAGTCAATGTTATCCATAAGGCTGTGGGACAAATTTCTGAGTCGGATGTTATGTTGGCGGCTGCTTCGGATGCGATTATCGTTGGTTTCCAAGTGCGTCCTTCTCAGTCGGCTCGTAAGATTGCTGAATCGGAAGATATTGATATCCGTTTGTATTCCATCATTTACGATGCAATCGAGGAGATTAAGTCTGCTATGGAAGGTATGTTGTCTCCGGAATTAAAGGAGGAGATTGTTGGTTCTGCAGAGGTTCAGGAGGTGTTCAAAATTACCAAAGTTGGAACAGTTGCAGGTTGCTTGGTGCGTGATGGTAAGATCAAGAGAAATAACAAGATCCGTTTGATTCGTGATGGTATTGTGGTTTACTCCGGAGAATTGGCATCTTTGAAACGCTTCAAGGATGACGTGAAGGATGTTGCAACAGGATATGAGTGTGGTTTAAATATTAATAACTACAACGATATTCGTGTGGGTGATGTTATTGAAAGTTATGAAGAGGTAGAAGTAAAACGCTCGCTATAGGGCGTTTTACTCTTTTTTTTAAGGATAAAGGAAATGATAGCATTGGATATTTTATTCTTGATTATTCTTGCGATTGGACTTATCAGAGGAGCATCGCGAGGTTTGGTCATGGAGTTGTCTGGATTGTTAGGTTTGATTGTCAGTATTTTTGTTGCTAAAAATTACTCGGAAGTGCTGATGGGTAAGTTTTTTACATTCTTCGGAATTCAAGCCGAGGTTTCACATTTTATCTCGTTTATCATCGTCTTATTGTTGTCGTTGGTGGTGATTCATTTCTTGGCAATTTTGATTTCAAGATTTATCAAGTTGGTTATGTTGGATTGGTTGAATAAATTGGGAGGGGCTGTTTTTTCAGGAATAAAATATTTGTTGATTTTGGGCGCAGTCCTCTTTGCTTTTGAGCGGATGAATAACGTGATTCAACTTGTTGAAAAAGAGGAAATTGCAAAATCTAAATTGTATTCTCCGATAAAATCTACTGCTTATTTGATTTTTTCTTCAGCTACTTCAGCTAATTCGTAATGGATTACAAAGTAAAGGAAATATTAGCTTTCTTAAAGGATTTAGCGGCGCATAATAACAGAGAGTGGTTTGCTGAGAATAAATCACGTTATGAAGAGGTGAAGTCTTTGTTTCATATCTTGGTTCAAGATTTAATTCTTTCGATCTCTTCGTTTGATGAAAGTGTTAAACATCTTCAGGTGAAAGATTGTACCTATCGTATTTATAGAGATATTCGTTTTTCTCAGGATAAAACTCCTTATAAACAGCATATAGGAGCCTACATCAATGCTAAAGGGAAAAAGTCTTTACATGGTGGATATTATTTGCATTTAGAGCCGGACAATTGCTTTTTGGCCGGAGGTGCCTATTGTTTACCGCCCAAAGTTTTGTTTAGAATCCGAGAAGAAATCGTTGATGAAATAGATTCATTTAGAGCGATTGTGGAATCGGATTCATTTCACCACTATTTTAAACAAATCGGTGAGACTCGCTTAAAGACTTTACCTAAGGGATTTCCCAAGGAATTTCCTTTCCCTCAGTATCTGCAACCTAAGGATTACGCCGTATCTACATCGGTCGAAGATTCTTTTTTCTTCTCTGATTGTTGGTTGCAAAAGTGTACGGAAATTTTTGCTATCCTAAAGCCCTATTTGGATTTTATAAATCGTCCTATTGATGATATGGAAGAGGCAGGAGATTCATTTGGAATATGACGCATATATTTTCTCTAAACTCTGATTCCCAATTTGAACCATCTATTTTCTTTGAGTGGTTGAGTGATTGCGATATACGTTTGTCGTATAGTTGTGAGATGGATAAGGGTTGGGCTTACTATTTTGTACGAGAAAAATTTTCACATACTTTCTTTGTGTTAGAATTCAGTAAAGGAGTTTGCCAACTCTACATAGATCCATTTGCGTCGATGGAAGATCATCGTATTTTTCCCTATATTGTTGATACTTTGTCTAACTATCTAGGTATAGAGCTACCGGAAGCGCAGAGCCCTTTCAAGATTTATGATGAAGATTGGATTGAAGAACATATTGCAGAAGGAGTCGCCTATTTGAAATGTGCATTGTGCGTATCCCCTTTTTACTATATTGAAACCTATACAGAAGGGGTTGCTGCGATTTCTGTTGAATATTTGTCCAAGTTTGGTATCTCTATTCATTCATCTACTCCTCGTATCTATGGCTATATAAGCTATTTAATGAGAAACAAAAAGTTGGAGGTGATAAATCAGGAATCGTTGGCAAGTTTCTATCAATTAGATTCTAATGGCGAGGGGATGGAATTAGAAGTGGAAGTTCCTCAACATATTTCAATTGCCAAAGTGAAGTCATGGCAAATAGATGGAACAGAAACATACGATAGTTTTTCAAAAGAAGATGTAGAACTATTATTGAATTTGGCAGAGAGTTATGAACGAGGTGAGTATGTAGAACCTGTGGTTTTGAATGATATTGGTACGATTTTTCAAGAGGGAGTAGGAGTGGAACAAGATGGAGAAAAGGCGGTATATTGGTATTGTCAAGCTATTTCTCAAGGAGAACGATATTACTCGCCGGTTAATTTAGGAGATATTTACCGAAAATGTTGTGGAGCAGTGCAAATATCCTTATCACGAGCCGTTGATGCTTTTTTGCTTTCAGACGATCCTTATGCCTATTATCGAATTGGTCAGGCTTATGAAGAGGGATGGTTAGGTGCAGTTAATAATGAATTAGCTATGCATTGGTATCAAAAATCAGCAAAAAATGGACACCATTTGGCTTTGAAAAGATTGGCAAGGGACGAATTTCACTCTTAAAAAAGATTAATTAACACGAAACATGGTAATTCATTTTTTCATTTCGAACTAAATTCTTACTTTTGGGAAATAAAATTTTAGGAGTAAAAAGGGAATCGGGGAATGAAGAGAATAGTACTCATTATTATGTCTGTGTTACTTGCTCAAAATATTTTGGGTCAAGAGTTTTCTTCTTTCTATATTGATTTTATGCTTCGTCCTGAACAGCAGGGGAGTAAAGTGAAATTTCCATTAAGAGCAGGAGAGTCAACAATTCGTAATTCTCGTTCCTATAAGCCATTTTTATTAACTAATCCAAATGATTTTATGATTGTATGTTCTGATTCCTTGAACTATTCGGTTTCTACGAATGAGTCATGGACGGCATTGTACTCCTATCATACAAAACAGTTAATAAAACAGCAATTTATAAAATCGGGGAAACAATGGAAGTTGTCTCAATATAAAACCGAGCCATATAGTACTATGTATCAGAAGGAATTTGTTGATTTTTTGGCACAGTTTTCAATAAATAAAGAGTTTCAAATTAATCATACGATATTCCCGTTACCGGTGACCCGACCGAACCCAAAAGAAAAGAAAAAATTACTTCTTCCAAGAGATTGGGAACATTTGAGTTTTGCCAAAATATATCCGCAAATAGTTTTTTTACATCCGGATAGAGACGCAAATAATCGTAAGATATATATATATCAAATGGGGAGGTTGACTCAAGTCTTCAATTTTATTAGAATCAATAAGCAGTGGTATTTGATTGAAAAGTATGAGAAGTAATTAGTGGGAATTACTGACAGCTAAAAGGGAAAAATAGTAAAAAAATAGGAACATTTATAAAGAGATAAAATCATGAGAAGAGCGTTTATCTGCGTATTGCTGATGATATTAGGAAGTATGTCTTTGTATGCAGCCACCTATACGGTGACAACAACCAAAGACGGAGTTGAAGGGTCTTTGCGATGGGCTATAGAGCAAGCCAACCAAGAGAAAGAGACCTCTCGTGTGAAGTTTGCGTTATCATCAGCAGACACGGTGTTTTTGGACACCACCATACAGATAACCTCTTCAGTAAAAATAGATGGGCGGAGCAATGATGGAGGAAAGGTTGTAGTAGTCCCTTCTGCGGAAAAGTATGTGCTTTTTGACCTCGGAAAGTATGAGCTTGATTCGGTTGTCTTTGAAGATCTGAAGTTTCAAAGACGAACGTTTAAACGCTCAATCAATAAGTTAGAAGGATTTGCAAATGTAGATTCAACTCGTGGAGAATTTGTTTTGAGAGATTGCGACTTCAAGTACCTTGAAAGTGCTATTAAAGCGAGAGGCTTTTCTGTGGATATTGTTATTGCAGGCTGCTCCTTTGATTCCATTGTTTCAGATTGTATTGGGAGATATCATGAAAATGAAGCAGAGTCTTGGCATACGTTGAAATTATATGAAAGTCACTTTACTAATGTATTTTCTAATGTGGTGGCTGGAGGAGAGGTGGAAAATACACCATTGTTGGAGGTGAAAAAATGTGACCTATAGGTCAATTTGCAGGCTGCGACATGCCCACATCCCCGATAAACACAGGAAAAGAGAGCATTTCAAATCT
>SUWZ01000001.1 GCA_015061185.1 Bacteroidales bacterium | reverse complement strand
AGGACTCCTCTTGAGGTCGCTAGAGTGTTACATCCTGAATATTTTTAATATCGTGCATTATCAACTTGAATTCAGCTGATAATAGTCCACTATTAACGGCAAATTAATAATAAAAATAACCTTAAAAATCTCTCTCAAATAGGCTCGAAATAAAATTTAAACAACTTCTAAATTAGCAAATGCATTTAGGGTTATTGTTCCTAAATATTCTTTAAAGTGGGTTTTATAAATTTCAACGTCTTCATTTTGAAGATATGGAGAATAAAGTCCCCTAAAAAAGTTTTAATGACGATACTTTTAGATAAATTTAATAATAAGATGAGTGTAATACTAATTTTTTTGCCATTTTTTATTTAAATTTGTCCCTTGAAATAAAATTAATGATGATTTATGGGACTTAATGAATTTTTATCTAAGTTATTTGGCAATAAAGCCCAAAGAGATATAAAACAAATCCAACCTTATGTTGACAAGGTTAAAGAGGTATATCCAACTATTCAACGTTTAACAAACGACGAATTAAGAAATAGAACATCTCAAATAAGATCAGAGATTAGAGAGTATGTAAGTTCTGAAAAAAAGAAGATAGATGAACTGCGTAATTCAATTGAAGGGTTAGAAATAGAGTCAAGAGAGAGTACGTATGCTCAGATAGATAAACTTGAAAGTGTTGTTGTTGAGAAGTATGAGGAGATATTGGAGAAGGTGTTGCCGGAAGTTTTTGCAATTGTGAAAGATACAGCTCGTAGATTTGCTGAGTCTGAGACAATTGAGGTTACTGCAACGGATATGGACCGCGATTTAGCAGCAACGCATGATTTTGTAGAGATAGATGGCGATAAAGCTATATATAAGAATCATTGGGTTGCAGGAGGAAATGAGATTACATGGAATATGAACCATTACGATGTGCAGCTTTTTGGTGGAGTTGTATTGCATAAGGGTAAAATTGCTGAAATGGCAACCGGTGAGGGTAAAACGTTGGTGGCTACATTGCCGGTTTTCTTGAATGCTTTAACCGGTAATGGTGTGCATGTTATCACTGTGAATGATTATTTGTCTAAACGTGACTCTGAATGGATGGGACCTTTGTATCAGTTCCATGGTTTGACTGTGGATTGTATTGATAAACATCGTCCAAATTCAGAGGCTCGTCGTAAAGCCTATATGGCAGACATCACCTTTGGTACCAACAATGAGTTTGGTTTTGATTATCTACGTGATAATATGGCTAATTCTCCAAAAGATTTGGTGCAAAGAATGCATAATTTTGCCATAGTGGATGAGGTGGACTCTGTTTTAATTGATGATGCAAGAACACCTTTGATTATTTCCGGTCCTATCCCTAAAGGTGATGATCAGCAGTTTGAAGAGCTGTGTCCGCGTGTGGAAAAATTGGTGGCATTGCAACGAACAATGGCTACAAATTATTTGTCAGATGCAAAGCGATTGTTGAAATCAGACGATGCTAAAGATAGAGAAGAGGGTGCTTTGGCTTTGTTCCGCTCGTTTAAAGCTCTGCCGAAAAATACTCCGCTGATTAAATTTTTGAGTGAACAAGGTAATAAAACAATTTTGTTGAAGACCGAAGAGTATTATATGGCGGAGCAAAATAGAAATATGCATATTGCAACTGATCCGCTCTATTTTGTTATTGATGAAAAAAATCGTACGGTTGAATTGACCGATAAGGGTATTGATGCTTTGACCGGGGCTTCTGAGGATTCTCAATTCTTTGTTTTGCCGGATATTGCCACTCAGTTGTCTCAATTAAGTAAAGAGGAGTTGAGTAAAGAGGAGTACAATGCAAAGAAAGATGAATTGATGCAGAACTACTCTATAAAGATGGAACGAATCCAAACGGTTAGTCAATTATTGAAAGCTTATACTTTGTTTGAGAAAGATGAAGAGTATGTTGTGATTGATAATAAGGTAAAGATCGTTGATGAACAAACCGGTCGTATTATGGAGGGACGTCGTTACTCTGATGGATTGCATCAAGCTATCGAGGCAAAAGAGCGTGTGACGGTTGAAGCTGCAACGCAAACTTTTGCGACAATTACGTTGCAAAACTACTTCAGAATGTACCATAAGTTGGCAGGAATGACAGGTACTGCTGAGACGGAAGCCGGTGAGTTTTGGAATATTTATAAGTTGGATGTAGTTGTGATTCCTACTAATCGTCCTATTGCTCGTAAAGATATGGATGACCGTGTGTATCGAACTAAAAGAGAAAAGTATAATGCGGTTATTGATGAAATTGTTCGCTTGGTAGAAGCGGGTCGTCCGGTTTTGGTGGGTACAACCTCTGTCGAAATTTCAGAGTTGTTAAGTAAAATGCTGAAGTTGAGAAAGATTGAGCATAATGTTTTGAATGCTAAGTTGCACCAAAAAGAGGCTGATATTGTGGCAGAAGCAGGTAAGGGTAGTATTGTAACTATTGCGACTAACATGGCGGGACGTGGTACCGATATTAAGTTGTCACAAGCAGTGAAAGATGCAGGTGGTTTGGCAATTATTGGTACAGAACGACATGAATCCAGACGTGTTGACCGCCAGTTGAGAGGTCGTTCCGGTCGTCAGGGTGACCCGGGTTCTTCTGTGTTCTTTGTCTCTTTGGAAGATAATTTGATGCGTCTCTTTGGTTCGGAGAAAATTTCCGGAATCCTTGATAAGTTGGGATACCAAGATGGAGAGGTTATCGAGCATAGCATGATTTCTAAATCAATTGAAAGGGCGCAGAAGAAAGTGGAAGAGAACCACTTTGGAGTGCGTAAACGTTTGTTGGAATATGATGATGTGATGAATGCTCAAAGAGAGGTTGTTTATCGTAAACGCAGACAAACGTTGTTAGGTGAACGTATGGGAGTTAATATCATGAACATGATATACGAGTCGGCTCAAATTAGTGTGGAAAATGCTAAGGCAGCTCTTTCTTATGAGATGTTGGAGGAAGATGTTATGCGTTTGTATGCAATCGACATGCCGGTTTCGGCTGAAGAATTTAAAACAATAAAAACAGCCGACTTAACCGAAAAGATATTTGATTCTGCTATGGAGTCGTTCAAACGTAAAATGGAACGAATTGCAGAGGTTGCTTATCCTGTAATAAAAACTGTTTATGAAGAGCAAGGGGAGCGTTATGAAAATATTTTAATACCAATTGTAGATGGTAAGCGTCAATACAATATTCCGGTAAATTTGAAATTGGCTTATGAATCGGAAGGAAAGGAAATTGTAAAGATGTTTGAAAAGGCAATTTTGTTGCATACGATTGATGATAATTGGAAAGAACACTTGAGAGATATGGACGAGTTGCGTAACTCGGTTCAAAATGCAAGTTATGAGCAGAAGGATCCATTGTTGATTTATAAATTAGAATCTTTTGGTCTTTTCAGAAAAATGTTAGATGAAACAAATCGTAAGGCTGTTTCTATATTAATGAGGGGGCAAATTCCAGTTCAAGAGCGTGCTCCGGAAGAGGTGAAGGCAGCGGCTCCGGAACCAAAGAATGATTATTCGAAATATCAAACAAATCGTTCAGGACAACAACCTAATCGTGCTTCTATGCCGGAACAGAGAAGAGTTGAACCTATTCGTACCGGACCCAAAGTGGGTAGAAACGACCCTTGTCCGTGTGGTTCCGGAAAGAAGTTTAAGCATTGTCATGGGAAAGGAGAATAATATATGTTGGCAAGTATAGTTTGGAATGTAGATCCAGAGATTGTTACCCTCGGACCATTGGTTCTTCGTTGGTATGGTTTGATGTGGGCAATGGGTTTTCTGGTCGGTTATTCGATAGAGGAAAAGGTATATGCTCGTGAAGGATTGCCTGAAGAAAAAATGGAAAAGTTGTTTCTATATATGTTGATAGGAACAATTTTGGGTGCAAGGTTAGGGCATTGTTTCTTTTATGATTGGAACTACTATTCCAACCATTTATTTGAGGTGCTTTGTGTATGGAAAGGCGGTTTGTCCAGTCATGGTGGTGCGTGCGGAATTTTATTGGCACTTTACATCTTTAGCAGAAAAGTTGTGCATAAAAGTTACATGTGGGTGATGGACAGAATCGTTTTAGCAGTGGCTTTTTGTGGAGCTTGTATCCGTTTTGGAAATCTGATGAATCACGAGATTTATGGTCATGCTACAGATGTTCCTTGGGCATTCCAATTTATTACTAATATTCATGCTTGGCAACAAGGTGCAGAGCCAATCTATTCAGCTCCAAGTCATCCTACCCAAATTTATGAGATGTTGTATTGTCTCGTTACTTTTGCTGTAGTAATGTTTCTATATTGGAAGACAAATGCGAGAAAGTATGAAGGTTTTATTTTTGGAGTATTTTTGATTGGTGTCTTTTTAACAAGATTTTTATTAGAATTTATCAAGAATAATCAAGAAAGTTTTGAAGATTCTATGATTTTGAACATGGGGCAACTGTTAAGTGTTCCTTTAATAGTGTGGGGTGTGTACTTACTTATTAAGTCATTCATCGCAATAAGTAGGTCTGAGGAAGGTTTGCGAATCATGAAAGATTAGTTTTTTTTAATATTATAAGAAATGAGAGTGCTCATACAACCCAATTATGACGCTGTTGCAAAGTGGGCAGCTGATTATGTTGCAAATGCGATTAATACATTTGCACCTTCTGAGAATAGGAAATTTGTGTTAGGATTACCAACCGGTTCATCTCCTTTAGGAATGTACAAAGAGTTGATTGCTATGAATAAGGCTGGGAAAGTGTCCTTTAAGCATGTTGTTACCTTTAACATGGATGAGTACGTTGCTCTTCCTCGAGAACATCCGGAGAGTTACTATTCGTTTATGTGGAATAACTTTTTTAATCATATTGATATTCCGCGCGAGCAGGTTAATATTCTTGATGGAAATGCTCCAGATTTGGAAAAGGAGTGTAATGAATATGAAGAGCGAATTTTAAAGGCTGGAGGTATCCGTTTGTTTATTGGAGGTATTGGACCTGATGGTCATATAGCATTTAACGAACCGGGTTCTTCATTAACTTCAAGAACGAGAGTTAAGACATTGATGGATGACACTATTATTGCCAATTCTCGTTTCTTTGAAAATAATATTTCTATTGTTCCTAAAAAAGCCTTGACTGTAGGAGTGGGAACAGTGATGGATGCTGACGAAGTGTTGATTTTAGTCTCAGGTTATAATAAAGCAAGGGCTTTACAACAAGCAATAGAGGGAGGAGTTTCTCAGATGTGTACGTTGAGTGCTCTTCAATTGCATCCTAAAGGAACTATAGTTTGTGATGAGATGGCTACGTATGATTTAAAAGTTGGAACTTATCGCTATTTTAAGAGTGTAGAAAAAGATAATATTTTAAAATAATCTAAATTATATTTATATGGATAATGCATTGTTGCAAGAGGTTACCGCAAAAGCAAATGCATGGTTAAGTGGTAATTTTGATTCTGAAACAAAAGCTGAGGTTAAAAGTTTGTTGGATAGTTCTGATAAAACAGCATTGATCGATGCTTTTTATCAAAATTTAGAGTTCGGAACCGGAGGTTTGCGTGGTATTATGGGTGTGGGTACTAATCGTATGAATAAGTACGTGGTTGGTATGGCTACTCAAGGATTGGCTAATTATCTGAAAAAAGTTTTTGCTGATAGAAAAGATATTAGTGTAGTTGTTGGACATGATTGTCGTAACAATTCTCGTCTCTTTGCAGAGATTGTGGCAGGAATTTTTTCTGCTAATGGTATTAGAGCTTATCTTTTTGAAAGTTTACGTCCTACACCGGAAATTTCTTTTGCTATTCGTCAATTGGGGTGTCAAAGCGGTGTAAATATTACTGCGTCTCATAACCCTAAAGAGTACAATGGGTATAAGGCTTATTGGGATGATGGTGCGCAAGTTTTGGCTCCACATGATAAGGGAATCATTGATGAAGTGAATAAGGTGCAAATTGAAGATGTTAAATTTACGCCTAACAAAGAGTTGATTACTATCATTGGCGGAGAAATGGATTATGATTATCTTGAGGCTGTTAAAGAAGCTATGGTGGATCAGGATGTTATTCTTCGTCAAAAGGATTTGAATATTGTTTATTCTCCTCTTCATGGCACCGGACGTGTTATTGTTCCTTTATGTCTTCGTTCTTGGGGATTCCAAAATATCAATGTTGTTCCTGAACAAATGGTTATTGATGGTAATTTCTCTACTGTGAAGTCGCCTAATCCAGAAAACTCTGAAGCGATGACAATGGGAATGAATTTAGGTACTAAGTTGGGTGCTGATTTGGTTATCGCTTCTGACCCTGATGCCGATCGTCTTGCTATTGTTTGTCGCGATGATAAAGGTGAGTGGATGATTATTAATGGAAATCAGACTTGTATGATGTTCTGTTATTATATCATTACTAACATGAAGAAGTTGGGTAAGCTTAAGGGAAATGAATTCTTGGTTAAAACCATTGTTACTTCTGAATTAATTCGTGAAATTGCCGAAAAAAATAATGTGAAGTTATATGATGAGTACACCGGATTTAAGTGGATTGCTTATCGTATTCGCGAAAACGAAGGAAAAGAGAAATACATTGGAGGTGGCGAGGAGTCTTTTGGATTCTTGCCTTATGACAAAGTTCGTGATAAGGATGCTCCGGCTTCTATCTGTCTTATCTGCGAAATTGCTGCTTGGGCAAAAGATAATGGAATGTCTTTGTACCAATTGTTGATGAATATTTATAAGGAGTATGGATTCCAAAAAGAGAGCGCTGTAAGTGTTGTGAAACCGGGAAAAAGTGGTGCAGATGAAATTAAGGCAATGATGGAAAATTTCCGTAATAATCCTCCTAAAGAGTTGGCCGGATCTCCGGTTAAGTTGATAAAGGACTTCAAATCATTAAAACAAAATTGTGTTAAATGTGGTAAGATTGAGGATATTAAAATGCCTGAATCTGCTAATGTGTTGCAGTTCTTTACTGAAGATGGTACAAAGGTGAGTGTTCGTCCTTCCGGAACAGAACCTAAGATTAAGTTCTATGTAGAGGTTAAGGGTGATTTTTCATCTGGTGACTATGCAAAAGTGGATGCCGAAGCAAATGCAAAAGTGGATGCTATCAAGAAATCTCTTGGTCTGTAAGAGTGTTAGATAGTTTCTGTTAAACAGACTTATATAAAAGTACTTATAGTGCATTGGGTGATTTTATAAATTCATTTCAGCGCAGTATAAGTACTTTTTTGTTTTTTATCAAATTTGTTTAAGGATTACTAAGTGCAAGATGCTTTATACGAAGGAACGTGTAGAATAAGTGAGTGTTAAGACAGTAGTTGATGTAGTTGGACTTTATTCAACTTCTAATTTAAGTTGCTCTGCAAATTTGGCAAAATCAGAAGATGTTTCCTTTAACTCCATAAATAGTTCGTAAGTTGTTTTGGTTTTTATACTTTCTCCCATTTCGTTGACATGAATAACTATCTCGATTTTCCCATTTTTTAAGTTCTCTCTCAGGTGATTGGTTAGGGTTACCATCTCTAGTTCCAATTGTTCTTTTTGTACCGAATTATCTACATGAACAGTTATTTTGAAATCCTCTTCTAACTGAGGTTTGCAACTCATCATTGTGTTTTTCAAAATCTGTTTTTCTGTCAATCCCTTTATAAAGTTGTTCCAGCAACGAATAAGTTCCTCTTGCGTAAATTCTTTATTCTGAGAAAGAGCCATTAGTCGTTCTTCTTCTTGTTTAATCTCTTCCTCTTTTTTGTTGATACTCCCTTTTATAGAAAAACTTTTAATTGATTTTCTTGCTAAGGAATTGTTTTGAGGTTGAATAGGTTGAGAGGCTACCGGTTGTTCGCTTCGGCTCTCCTTATTTGAGACCGGAGCCGGAGAAGCGTACGGTTGGTTAGTTGTTACTTCAATTGGAATGTTTTGTATGAAAGGTAAGAGAGCTAAATCATTGATTCCCCAAATATCGTCATACCCTAATTCATTTTTTTTTTTTCACTCGTTAATTGGCATAAACGAATGAGCATTAATTCGATGAGCAATCTTTTGTTTTTACTTTCAGCATAACTCAGATCACATTGATTTATCAAGTATAATCCCTTTATTAAGAAATCGTTATCGCACTTTTCTGCTTGAGTTTTATAACTCTCTTGGGTCTCTTCTCCAACTTCCAATAATTCAAGAGTAGCAGGTTCTTTGCAAACCATCAGATTACGAAGGTGGGAAGCCAAGCCTCCAATGAAGATGTGAGCATCAAACCCTTTGTTCAAAATCTCGTTAAAAGCCAATAAACAATCAGGGATTTTCTCCTCTAAAAAATAATTTACAAATTTAAAATAGTAATCGTAATCTAGTATATTAAGATTCTCGGCAACATTTTTATAGGTGACATCACCGGAAGTACTTGCAACAAGTTGGTCAAAGATTGAAAGTGCATCACGCATGGCACCATCAGCTTTTTGAGCGATGACGTTTAGTGCTTCAATATCCGTCTTGACATTTTCTTTTTCAGCTATATATTGAAGTTGATTTGCAACATCTTTTATGCTAATGCGTTGGAAATTATATACCTGACAACGAGATAGGATGGTCGGTAAAACCTTGTTTTTTTCTGTTGTTGCCAAGATAAATATAGCATACGATGGTGGTTCTTCTAAGGTCTTCAAAAATGCGTTGAATGCACTTGAACTTAGCATGTGAACCTCATCAATGATATATACACTATACTTTCCTATTTGAGGAGGAATACGAACCTGGTCGGTTATGCTTCTAATATCATCGACAGAGTTATTGGAAGCAGCATCTAATTCATGAATATTGTATGACCGATTTTCGTTAAAAGCTTTACAAGATTCACACTCGTTACAAGGTTCGAAATCGCTTGTTAGATTCGAACAGTTGATTGTTTTGGCAAAGATACGTGCGCAAGTGGTCTTTCCCACGCCGCGAGGACCACAAAAAAGATAGGAGTGAGCCAACCTGCCCGTTGCAATTGAGTTCTTCAAAGTTGTGGTGAGCGACTGCTGACCAACAACCGATGCAAAGGTTGACGGACGATATTTTCTTGCTGATACAACGTAATCTTCCATATCTTTTAGCTTTTTTGCAAAGGTAGTAAAAAAAATAGGAGGTAATAGAAATTTTTTGAGAAAAATTCTAAACCTTCTCAATTTGCTTCTTATATTTGTAAAAATAAATATTTATTCAGTTTAGAAATGAAAAAACATCTCTTAGATTTAACGATTACCGAAAATCGGTTTATTGGTGAGAGCCATATATTGATGAAATTAACATCCAACGAAAAACTTCCCGAAGTAGTACCGGGGCAGTTTGTTGAAGTTCGTATAGATCACACTCCAACCGTTTTTTTACGTCGCCCAATATCCATTAATTTTGTCGATTATAAAACCAATGAATTGTGGTTGCTTATTCAATTAGTAGGTGATGGCACCAATCATCTTTCGACGTTAAAAGCAGGTGATGTCGTAAACATAATTATGCCGTTGGGGAATGGTTTTTCTAAGCCTACTAATGCTCGTGATAAGGTTTTATTAGTGGGAGGCGGTGTAGGTATTGCTCCTTTGTTGATGTTAGGGGCAGAGTTGAAACGAGATGGTTTTCAGATTGATTACCTTTTGGGTGCTCGTTCGGCTTCCGGTTTATTATTGTTAGAGGAGTTTCGTAAGTATGGTGACGTGTATGTTACTACTGAAGATGGTTCTGAGGGGGAAACAGGGTATGTTACCAACCATTCTATATTGAAAAAGCAGAGATACGCCAAAATTTATACTTGCGGACCTACTCCTATGATGAGAAGTATAGCCGCTTTTGCGGTAAAAGAAAACGTGGATTGTGAGGTTTCGTTAGAAAATAAAATGGCTTGTGGCTTAGGGGCTTGTTTATGTTGTGTAACAGAGACTACTGCAGGTCATAAATGTGTTTGTTCTGATGGTCCGGTGTTTAATATAAAAGATTTGAAATGGTAGATTTAAAGACAAAAATAGGGAATCTTGTAATGAAGAATCCTGTTATGACAGCTTCCGGTACTTTTGGTTATGGTACTGAATATGTTGATTTTATGGATATTAGTCAGATTGGTGGAATCATTGTAAAGGGTACTACCCTTAATCATCGTGAGGGGAATCCTTATCCGCGCATGGCTGAAACTCCTTCCGGAATGTTGAATTGTGTTGGGTTGCAAAATAAAGGTGTGGATTACTTTGTTGAACATATATATCCTACGATCAAGGATATCGACACAAATATGATTGTTAATGTGTCGGGTGCGTGTATTGAAGATTATGTGGCAACAGCTGCTAAAATCAATGCTCTTAAAGAAATTCCAGCAATAGAGTTAAATATTTCTTGTCCTAACGTTAAACAGGGAGGAATGGCATTTGGAACAACTTGCGAAGGGGCTCATGCTGTGGTTGAGGCTGTTCGGAAGGTGTACGATAAAACGCTTATTGTTAAATTGTCTCCAAATGTAACGGATATTGCTGCAATTGCTCGCTCTGTAGAAGAGGCGGGTGCTGATGCGGTCTCTCTTATTAATACCTTGATGGGAATGGCAATTGATGCTGAAAAACAAGTGCCTTTATTGTCAACTATTACCGGTGGTTTGTCCGGTCCTTGTGTAAAACCGGTTGCTTTGAGAATGGTTTGGCAAGTCTCTAAAGCCGTCTCTATCCCTATTATTGGTTTGGGCGGAATAATGAATGCCACAGACGCAATTGAATTTTTCTTGGCCGGAGCTTCTGCTATCGAAATCGGAACTGCTAATTTTATTGATCCCACAACTGCATTAAAAGTGGCAGATGGTATAAAGGATTACTTAGAAAGACATGGTTACTCTTCCGTAAGTGAAATTGTCGGGGCACTAAAAGTAGGATGAATTATGAAACGTTGGGGAATTTTTCTTTTAGGACTTCTTTTATTGGGAGTGGCTTTTTTTGCCTTTGTCTATTATAAACCGATGGCGAAGCATGAGAATAATTGGACTTTATATAGGGCTGATGATGTTTGTTTGATGTCGCTTCCTATCCAAAATATTGATTATTCTCCTATACTATCGGCAGTTTTTTTGACACACCTTAGAGAGCATGACTTGCCCTTGACTTTTAATTTTTCCGTAATGAGTGCAGAGGAGTTGTTTCCATCGGATTCTATTGTCTGTGTTTTGAATCATTCAGGGGTTGAAATGAGCT
The DNA here is from genome assembly GCA_015061185.1 of Bacteroidales bacterium. GTDB lineage: Bacteria > Bacteroidota > Bacteroidia > Bacteroidales > Paludibacteraceae > UBA1181. Next base: position 121,284 of record SUWZ01000001.1, on the reverse strand, counting down.
CCGTGCTTTCTGATTTACAAATGAATCCTATGGATGGAAATTTTCTTTATGAGGGAAATTTTAAATACAACCTTTCGGATTTATTGGTAAAAAAGGATGAAATGGAGATTCTGGAATTGATGAAAACTTTTCCCGCCTCTCCTGAATCTATCATTAAATTTGTTGGAACAAAAAAGGAATACAATGAGTTATAAGTAATGATTGCTGTTATAGGGTGAGTTCCCTCACCTTTCGCACGGCAATTTATTCTAAAGAACTATTTAAATTTTAGCAGAATTCAAAAGTTTTGCAAAGTGAATTTGTAGAATCCACCATAAATTATTTATCATGATAAAGAATCTATTGTTTGATTTTGGAGGAGTGATTATTGATGCGGATTTGCCTCGAGCTATTTCTGAATTTGAAAAATTGGGCTTGAAGAATGTGGCTAATCTATTGAACTTATATACCCAAAATGGCTTTTTCTTGGATTTGGAAGAGGGAAATTTATCTCGCAAAGAATTTTGTCAAAAAATTTCTGATAATGTAGGGAGAGAGGTTTCTGATAAGGAGGTGGAATCAGCTTGGTTGTCAATTGTGGAAAAAACACCGCTTTTTAAATTGGACTTTTTAGAGGATTTGAGAATTAAAGGGTACAATTTGTTCTTACTAAGCAATATTAATCCGTTTGTTATGGATTGGGCTCGTTCCTCTGCTTTTTCTGAATATGGAAAACCTTTGAATTATTATTTTGACAAAATGTTTTGTTCGTATGAAATGGGCGTAACTAAACCCTCTAAAGAAATTTTCGATAGGGTTATAGCCGAAGCTCCATTACTACCGGAGGAAACTCTTTTTATCGACGATGGAAGTCGTAATGTGGAGATGGGACGCAAGTTGGGATTTCATGTTTATCAACCTCAAAATAGAGAAGATTGGAGAGGTGTTATAAGTGACCTCTTGGGTACTTTATCTTCCTAATCGATCTGCAGGCTATTGAAAAAAAATATAGAATTTTTACCTGTTTTTTTTCTTATATGGGAAGTTTCATTTAACTTTGCTGAAAATATTAAGACAAAGGGGTGCTGTAAAAAGCTGAGATTATACCCTCGAACCTGATGCAGTTAATGCTGCCGTAGGAATTGTGAAGGGCTGTATGTCTTTTATAGACGTTGCCATAAATAGATTCTTTTCGCCGGTGAGTTTCTCTCACATTGTGGCACTCTTTGTTTTATTTACTGATAAATTATGAGAATTTTTGTAAATAACAAAGAAGTAGAAACAGCGGCAATCAATTTGTTTCAGTTAATGTGTGAGTTAGCGATTCCTGAAAAGGGAGTTGCAGTGGCTGTTGCGGGTCAGGTTATTCCTCGTTCGCAATGGGAGTTTATTATCCTCTCCGAAGGGGTGAGTATTGTAGTTGTCAAAGGTGTGTGTGGAGGGTAATTTATGTTGCAGTTTATTACACAAGAGACCACTTGTTTTTCGCATGTCGAGAGTGCAAAACATGCTCTCGTTGGTGGCTGTAGGTGGGTACAGCTCCGAATGAAAAATGCTTCTCCTACGGAGGTTGAGGAGGTGGCATGGAAGGTAAAAAAATTATGTAATGACTATCATGCGGTTTTTATCATAGATGATTATGTCGATGTTGCCAAAACGGTAAAGGCAGATGGAGTACATCTCGGGAAAAATGATATGCCTATCAGTGAGGCCAGAAGGTATTTAGGCGATTCGTTTATTATCGGAGGAACGGCAAATTCGTTTGAAGATATAAAGCACCTTTATCATGATGGGGTGAACTACATTGGTTGTGGACCGTTTCGATTTACAACAACCAAGAAGAATTTAAGTCCAATCTTAGGGGAAGATGGTTTGCGAAAAATCATTTTGGATATGAATAAAGAAAATATTAATGTTCCTCTGGTTGCAATAGGAGGAATTGAGCGAAGTGATATTTCGACCTTATTTGCATTAGGTGTTAATGGAATCGCATTATCCGGTAGTGTCTTAAATGCGAAGAATCCGTCTCATGAAATAGCTTTAATTTTAAAAGAAATCAATCGTCAAGTTTATGGATAATTTAATAATTGCAGGTCGTGAGTTTAAATCACGACTATTTGTTGGTACGGGTAAGTTTCCCTCAAATTTGGTAATGGAGCAAGCAATATTAGCTTCAGAGTCTGAAATGGTTACAATCGCAATGAAGCGAGTTGATTTAGAGGATGAGCAAGATGATATGTTGGTTCATGTTCGTCATGGTCATATCCAACTTCTTCCGAATACGTCAGGAGCTCGTTGCGCAGAAGAGGCTCTGATGGCAGCTCGTTTGGCACGTGAAGCATTTGGAACCAATTGGTTGAAATTGGAAATTCATCCGGATCCGAGACACCTTTTGCCGGATAGTGTAGAGACGTTAAAAGCTACAGAAATTTTAGTAAAAGAGGGCTTTGTGGTCTTACCATATTGTCAGGCAGACCCAATTTTATGTCGTCAATTGGAGGAGGTTGGGGCTGCAGCTGTAATGCCTTTGGCTGCACCAATAGGTAGTAACTTAGGCTTGCTAACCAAAGAGTTTATTCGCCTTATTGTAGAGCAATCCTCTGTTCCTGTGGTCGTGGATGCCGGCATCGGACTACCAAGTCATGCCGCTGAAGCCATGGAATTGGGAGTCTCTGCTTGCTTGGTTAATACTGCAATCGCAATTGCAGATGATCCAATACGGATGGCTAAGGCATTTGCTTGGGCTGTTAAAGCCGGAAGAGAGGCTTATAAAGCCGGCTGTACAACCTCTTTTATGACTTCTATTGAGGTCAATCCATCCTCACCATTAACATCATTTTTATAATAATAGTTTGGCAATATGAATAAAAGTAAAGTACATACCCCAAGGTCTTTTGTTGAAAAAATATATTTAAAGGGTGAACTCTATCCCTACCTGAAAGTGGGAATGAAGCGAGTTAATTTAACTCCAACCGTCGAAGTAATAATGGGTGAAACAATGAAAACAGAAAATCCTCCTGTTTATTTGTATGACACGAGTGGCGTTTTCTTTGATTCACAAGTAAAAGTAAATCTTGCGAAGGGGATTTCACCTTTGCGCTCTGATTGGAGTTGGGAGGGTTTACAGATAGAGACTGTTGTGGATAAGTGCGGAATAGAACGAAAACAAGCTAAGCAAGGTACTATTGCTACGCAACTGTTTTATGCTAAGCAAGGTATTATCACTCCTCAAATGGAGTATGTGGCTATTCGAGAAAATTTGAATTGCAAGGAGTTGGGAATCGATTCGTTCATCACTCCGGAATTTGTAATGAAAGAGTTGGCTGCGGGTAGAGCAGTAATTCCATCTAATATCAATCATCCGGAAGCTGAACCAATGATTATTGGGACTAAATTTTCGGTTAAAATTAATTCTAATATTGGTAATTCGTCAACATCATCAACTTTAGAGGAAGAGGTGGAAAAAGCACTCTGTAGTTGTCGTTATGGTGCTGATACAATTATGGATTTATCTACGGGAAGTAGTATCTATCAAACTCGCGAGGGGATACTTAGAAATTCTCCTGTTCCAGTGGGTACGGTTCCTATATATCAAGCATTAGAAAAAGTGGGTGGGGTTGTGGCAAATCTGTCTTGGGAGGTATTCAAGGAGACTTTGATTGAGCAGTGTTTACAAGGTGTAGATTATTTTACCATTCATGCAGGTCTTTTATCGGCATATATTCCATTAACTCGCAAACGTTTGTGCGGAATTGTTAGTCGTGGTGGTGGTATTATCAGTCAGTGGTGTGAGTTGCATCAAAAGGAGAATTTCTTGTATGAGCATTTTGACGAGATTTGTGATATTCTTGCTCGGTATGATGTGGCAATCTCATTAGGAGATGGACTTCGACCGGGTTGTATAAGCGATGCTAATGATGAGGCTCAATTTGCTGAATTAAAAACGTTGGGTGAATTGGTTTTGCGTGCGAGGGGAAAATATGTTCAAACTTTTATTGAAGGTCCGGGACATGTGCCTATGCAGAAAATTAAAGAAAATATGGATAAACAAATTGAATATTGCCATGAAGCCCCTTTTTATACCCTTGGACCATTGGTTACGGATGTTGCACCGGGTTATGATCATATCACCTCTGCCATAGGCGCGGCTCAGATTGCGTGGTATGGTACAGCTATGCTTTGTTATGTCACTCCAAAGGAACATTTAGGCTTGCCTAACAAAGAGGATGTGAGAGAAGGTATCATGGCTTATAAAATTGCTGCTCATGCTGCTGATTTAGCCAAAGGACACCCTGCTGCAATGATTCGAGATAATGCACTAAGTAAGGCACGGTATGATTTTAGATGGCGCGACCAATTTCTGTTAAGTATAGATCCGGAGCGAGCAGAAGCTTATTTTAAGGAGGGTAAGTTACTTGAAGATGATTATTGTACAATGTGTGGTCCTAACTTTTGTGCGATGAGATTAAATAGAGAGCGTAAGTCAAACGTTAAAGGTAAATGAATTATGTTTTCAGATGTGTTGAAAGATTTGAATTGGAATGAAATTTCTGATAAAATCAAGCAAAAAACTGATGCAGATGTTCGCAAAGCTCTTTCTAAAAGATATTGTGATATAGATGACTTTATGGCATTAATATCAGAGGCGGCTTCTCCTTATTTAGAAAATATGGCACTGTTGAGTCGGCAATATACTCAAGAGCGTTTTGGCAAGAATATATCTATGTTTGTTCCTTTATACTTGACTAATTCTTGCGTAAATTCTTGTGTCTATTGTGGATTCAATTGTGCAAATAAAACAGAAAGAATTATTCTGACTGAAGAGGAGATTGTAAATGAGTATCAGGCAATTAAACGATTAGGTCCGTTCGAAAATTTATTATTGGTAACCGGAGAAAATCCTGCAAAGGCCGGAGTTGAGTATATTCGTAGAGCATTGCAGTTGGCTAAACCCTATTTTTCCAACTTAAAAATTGAGGTTATGCCTTTAGAGGCAGAGGATTATCTTTCTTTACGTTCTGATGGACTTAATGGTGTAATCTGTTTTCAGGAAACATATCATAGAGAGGATTATAATCTCTACCACCCTAGAGGACGCAAGGCCGACTTTGAATGGAGAGTGAATGCGTTCGATAGAATGGGACAAGCCGGTGTTCATTCTATTGGATTGGGGGTGTTGATTGGATTGGATCGTGATTGGCGAACAGATATGACCATGATGGCTCTGCACCTGCGATATTTGCAAAAACATTATTGGAAAACGAAATTTAGTGTTAATTTTCCAAGAATGCGTCCTGCAGAAAATGGGTTGTTTATGCCTAATGTTATTATGTCTGATCGGGATTTAGCCCAACTGACTTTTGCAATGAGAATTTTTGAACGTGATGTCGATATTTCATATTCTACTCGAGAAACAGCTCGTTTTAGAGATAATATGGCTACTCTTGGTGTCACTACTATGAGTGCCGGAAGTAAAACAGATCCGGGAGGGTATGCTTCATACCCGGTCTCATTGGCGCAATTTGAAGTGTGTGATAATCGTTCTGCAAAAGAGGTTGAACAATCTCTTCGTAGAAATGGGTTGGAGGTGGTTTGGAAAGATTGGGATACTGCATTTGATTTGGTCGTTTAGTAGATTTTATTTAAGGTGTTTTTTATGCAAAATAGACGTTATCATAGACAGATTCTTCTCAATGAAATAGGCGAGAAGGGACAGGCTAGTTTGGCTCAATCATCTGCGTTATTGGTTGGAGCAGGCGGTTTAGGTTCTGTTGTTGCACCTTTATTGGTGGGGGGAGGCATCGGATCTCTTGCCATTTTCGATGATGATAGAGTGGATATTACCAATCTGCACCGTCAGCTATTTTATACAGAGTCCGATCAGGGTTTCCCAAAGGTAGAGTGTTTGGAACGAAGATTGTCTCAATTGAATTCCGTGGTTAAGCTGAAATCTATTCCTGAAAGAATTTCAGAGCAAAATTTAGGGGATAATATGTGCAACTACGATATTATTATTGATGCAACCGATAATTTAGAGACCAGAATCCTATTGGCTCGTTTTTGTCAAACTTATAAAATTCCCTATTTGATGGGTGCAGTAGGCGGTTTTTGTGGATTGGTCTCTCTGTTTTTTATGCCTCAATCTCTTCGTACGTTTAATGATTTCTTAGATGTTTTTTCATGGGATTTGAATGAAGAAGAAAGAGCTATATTGGGTACAGTAACTCATGTTGTCGGTAGCGTAATGGCTAACGAAGCGATAAAAGTTTTAGTTGGAAGTGATAATTTGTTGGTGGACAAATTTTGGTCTGTCAACATGAATACATACGAATCTCACGTATTAAATTTTTAATTCATTGAAAGCAATAATAGTAATAACTGAACCTTTTTGGTGGAAAGGTGAAGTTGAGGCAATCAGAGTGTTGTTGCAACTTGGTATAACTTATCTTCATGTTCGAAAACCTCAAGCAACAGAGTCGGAGATGAGGAACTTTTTGTCTTTATTTTCAACTGATGAGCGAGAAAGAATGGTGCTGCACGATTTTTTCGATTTGGCTCATGAATGTGGCTGTGGAGGGATTCATCATAATAGTAGAAATCAAACAATACCTTCAGGGTGGAAAGGAAGATTGAGTAGGTCGTGTCACAACTTTTTAGAACTGAAATCGTATAAATCTGCATACGATTATCTGTTTTTAAGTCCGATTTTTGATAGTATATCCAAGCAAGGCTATTCTCGTGCATTTACTACTGATGAGTTAGCAAAAGCTTGTCAAGAAGGTATTATTGATGAAACTGTTTATGCCTTAGGCGGTATCACAAAAGAAAGATTGGAAGAGGTTTTTTCATGGGGATTTGGAGGAGCTGTATTTCTTGGCGATATTTGGAGTCGCATGGATACCCCGTATATCGTTTCCTATGTACAATCAGTTATAAAAACTGCACAATTGGCAGCTATTCCTGCTATTCTCTCTATTGCAGGTTCAGACCCATCTTCCGGAGCCGGAGTACAAGCGGATTTGAAAACAATATCTTCGATTGGTGGGTATGGGCTGACTGCTATCACAGCATTGACAATACAAAATACTCAGAGAGTGGAACGATTTGTTTCGATTTCCAAGAGAGATTTGTTTGATCAAATAAGAATTGTTTATGAAGATTTTTCAGTTAAAGGGGTAAAAATTGGCATGTTGCCAACCTTAGATAGTGTTGAGGCTGTTGTTGAGGCTTTGCAAAAGTACTCTTTCCCCTGTGTGGTGTATGATCCAATTATGGTTTCTTCTACCGGTCAAAATTTAATGAATATAGAGGTGCGAAGAGAAATTATCCAAACTCTATCCCCTCTATTGGATTTGATAACTCCTAACATACATGAAGCAGAGTGGATTTTGTCTAAAAATATATCTTCTGTTGAGGATATGATTTCATCTTCGCAAGAATTAGAGCAACAATTAGGTTGTGCTGTTTTACTGAAGGGTGGACATCTTGATTCAGCCGATATGATTGATGTTTTATGTGATAAGGGAGAGGTACACCTGTTTTCCCACTCCAAAATTCTCTCCTCTAATTTGCATGGCACCGGCTGTACTTTATCCTCAGCAATAGCTACTTACTTGGCTCTTGGAAACAATTTGCCGGAGGCAGTTCGATTGGCAAAAGAGTATTTGTCTTCATGCATACAAAACTCACACATCATGCAGTTAGGAAAGGGGTGCGGACCGATGTGGCATTTCTGAAATAAACTGACAACTATTGCACTGAACTACAAAAATTGCTCGAGAGCTTTGCTTAATTGATCGGGACAAGAGGTTCCTCTTCCACCACAATCAATACCTCTTAATTTAGTGATGGCATCTGTAACTTTCATTCCTTTGACAAGTGCGGCAACACCTTGCGTGTTGCCGTGACAACCACCGTAAAATTGAACGTTTGTAATGATACCATCTTCTACAGATATGGTTATCATCCTTGAACAAGTTCCATAGCATTGATAATGTTTTGTCTGTTCCATAGCTTTTTTTTTGACAAAGATAGGGTATTATTCTCTTTTAGTCAAAAAAGGTTTTGGAATTTCTTTAGGTAATCTCTATAGATTAGTAGAGATGATTTTGAAACGTATTTCGTGGCGCAATGAACTTTCCTGCTTGAAACAAATTCATAAATCTTAAAAATAAATATCACCATCCCCTACATGTAATATTCTTGTAATAATTTAGTAATTGCAATGAAATGATTATTTATTTTCTTCGCAGCATGAAAAGGAATTGATGAATTGTTGATGATATGTGCGAAAGTTGTGATGAATTTGTAGAACTTACTTTAAGAAAGTTAGAATTTTAAATTAGAATTTAGTATGGAATTAGCTTATTTAAGTATTGTTGTTTTTTTATTCGTTTTAGCAATTGTAGATTTAGTTGTTGGTGTTAGTAACGATGCTGTTAATTTTTTAAGTTCTGCGGTTGGTGCGAAAGCAGCCTCTTTGAAAGTAATTTTATTTATTGCAGCAGTTGGGGTGTTCATGGGAGCTGCTTTTAGTAATGGAATGATGGATATTGCGAGACATGGAATTTTTTGGCCTGAGCACTTCTATTTCAGTGAGGTGATGTCTATTTTTCTTGCAGTAGTAATCAGCGATGTAATTTTATTGGATATTTTTAATTCGTTAGGATTGCCAACTTCGACAACTGTCTCTTTAGTTTTTGAATTGTTAGGAGCTGCTTGCGTGATGGCATTGATAAAGTTAGCATCCGATGATACGGGATTGACAATGGCTGATTTGATTAATACAGAAAAGGCGTTGACAGTAATTATTGGTATCTTTTTATCGGTTGCAATAGCATTTTTCTTTGGAATACTTGTACAGTGGTTGTCTCGTCTCTTTTTTACCTATAATTACAAGAAAAATTTAGGAAAGAAAATTGGGATTTTTGGAAGTGTAGCAGCCACAAGCATTATCTATTTTATGCTTATTAAGGGACTAAAAGGTGCCTCATTTATGACTGCTGAAATACAAAATTGGATAGATGCCAATGTTTTGTATATAGTTGGAGGCTGTTTTGTTTTCTTTTTTATTCTGATGCAAACATTGTACTGGCTAAAAGTGAATGTATTTAAGGTGATCGTGCTTTTAGGTACTTTTTCGTTAGCAATGGCTTTTGCAGGAAATGATTTGGTTAATTTTATTGGAGTTACTTTGGCTGGTTATGCTTCTTACACTGATTTTATTGCTAATGGTAATGGATTGTCTCCAGACCAATTTTTAATGTCCTCTTTGCTTTCGTCCGCAAAAACACCGCTTTATCTTTTGATTGGTGCAGGAGCAGTTATGGTTGTAACTTTGGTTACCAGTAAAAAGGCTAAAAGGGTTATGGAAACTTCTATCGGCTTGTCTCGTCAGGATGGAGGTGATGAAATGTTTGGAACCTCTTCTGTTGCGCGTAATTTGGTGAGAGCTTTTTCTTCTGTAGCTGAATTTATTGTGGCAATTGTTCCTGATAATGTAAAGGCATGGATTAATAAACGATTTGATCAAAGGGATGCAGTAAAAGAGGAAGAAGGGGTTGCATTTGACTTAATTCGAGCATCTGTGAATTTGGTGCTATCCGGTTTGTTAATCGCTTTAGGAACTTCATTAAAATTGCCCCTTTCTACAACTTACGTTACATTTATGGTGGCTATGGGTTCCTCTTTGGCTGATAGAGCGTGGGGAAGAGAAAGTGCTGTTTATCGTGTAACCGGCGTTATTTCTGTGATTGGAGGTTGGTTTATTACTGCCGGAGCTGCATTTGTTATCGCTAGTGTTTTTGTGTTGATAATGCACTATGGAGGGATTGTTGCAATGGTTTGTTCTGTTGTTTTGACTGTGATTGTATTAGTTCGAAGTCATTTGACTTACCAAAATAATGCAAAGAAGGGCATTGCTGATGAGCGGATGGTGATATTTTTGAATTCTGATAATAAAGAGGAGGTATGGGATAACCTTAAGAATCATACTGCCACAACTTTGTCTCGTTCAATTGGCTTTGCTGCTGAAACTTACAAGTCTATGTTCGAATCGTTTGCCAATGAAAACTTGAAGGGGTTGAGACGTTCTTCTATCAAGATTCTGGAAGAAAGAGCTTTGTTAAAGAAGATGAGGAGTGTCGAAACATTAGGTCTTCGTCGTGTTGATAGAGGTGTCGGATATGAGAGAAATGCATGGTACCACTTATCAAGCAATAGTTGTGTGCAGATTTTGAATACGCTAAATCGTATCTGTATGCCGATGAAAGATCATACAGACAACAATTTCACTCCGTTATCTAAAAAATATGTGGAAGAATTTTCTCCATATTGTGAGAATTTATATATCGTCTTCGAAAATATTACTCAAATGATTAGTTCGGGCGATTTCTCTCAAGCAGAACGCATTTCTCAAGAGAGTAAGGCGCTTAAAAAGGAATTCTCAAATTTGAGAAAGTTGCAAACTGCCCGCTTGCAAGACGAGGAGAGTTTGAAAACAGCTTTTGTTTACTTGAACTTGATTCAGGAGTCGCACGAGTTATTGAGTGAGGTGCGTAATGCTCTTCGCGGTAGCCAAAAATTCTTTGCAGAAACCTCTACTCCTTATTATGATGAAGACGAGGTTTCGTATGCAGGTTAATATTGTAAAAAATTATAGGCCCCATCTTGATTTATTAACGAATTGAACGATGATAAAGAGAGTCTCTTGCTTAGAAGTGCAGGACACTCTCTTTTGTTTTTAGTTAATTTTATTTTTAGTGTAAGAAAAAATAATGTGGTAATTAGCTAATAATTAGTTCTATTGGTTGTTGTTGAGTGCGGTGTAATGATTTTGTAATATTTTTGTAATAGAATTGTAATTCTAATGTCACGATTATTTATTTTATTTGTAACGTGAAAAGGTGCTGGTGAATTTATGGTGAAAATGTGTGTTTGCATGGGAGAGATAATTTGAGATGTTATTGAAGTTAAAATTTAATTTTATTTTGTATTAGTATGGAATGGGCTTATTTATGTATTGTCATTTTCCTATTTGTTTTAGCAACGATTGATTTGACCGTGGGGGTAAGTAATGACGCGGTGAATTTTTTGAGTTCAGCAGTTGGATCTAAAGCGGCCTCGTTGAAAGTTATTCTATTTATAGCTGCTGTAGGTGTGTTTTTGGGAGCTTCCCTAAGTAATGGTATGATGGATATTGCTCGGCATGGAATATTTTTGCCCGAGCATTTTTATTTTAGTGAGGTGATGTGCATCTTCCTTGCAGTAGTAATCAGTGACGTGATTTTGTTGGATATTTTTAATACATTAGGATTGCCTACTTCAACAACTGTTTCAATGGTTTTTGAATTGTTGGGAGCCTCTTGTATCATGGCTTTAATTAAGTTAGCCTCTGATGAAACAGGTTTAAGTATGGCTGATTTAATAAATACAGAAAAGGCTTTGACCGTTATTATCGGTATTTTTCTTTCTGTCGCCATTGCTTTCTTTTTTGGAACGATTGTACAATGGTTGTCTCGTCTCTTTTTTACCTATAATTACAAGAAAAATTTAGGGAAGAAGATTGGTCTTTTTGGAAGCGTTGCAGCTACAAGTATTATCTATTTTATGTTGATTAAAGGCTTGAAGGGGTCTTCTTTTATGTCAGCTGATTTACATACATGGATTGATGAAAATGTATGGATGATATTAGGTATATCTTTTGTATTTTTCTTTATTGTAATGCAAACTTTGCATTGGTTGAAGGTGAATGTTTTCAAAGTGATTGTCCTTATGGGAACCTTCTCTTTGGCGATGGCGTTTGCAGGTAATGACTTGGTGAATTTTATTGGAGTAACGTTGGCAGGATACTCTTCATATATGGATTTTTCTACTAACGCAAATGGGTTGGCACCGGATCAGTTTTTAATGACCTCTTTGATGGCTTCTGCTAAAACGCCGGTTTATTTTTTAATCGGAGCCGGCGTAGTTATGGTCTTTGCTTTGGTTACAAGTAAAAAGGCTAAAAAAGTGTTGAATACTTCCATAGGATTGTCTCGTCAAGATGGTGGTGATGAGATGTTTGGAACTTCTTCTGTTGCACGAAATTTGGTTAGAACTTTCTCTTCTATGGCGGAATTTGTAGTTTCGGTTGTTCCTGATGGAGCAAAAGCTTGGATAAATAAGAGATTTGAGCAAAAAGGAGTTGAAAATGAGGCTGATGGCGCAGCTTTTGATTTGGTGAGAGCTTCGGTTAACTTGGTTTTGGCAGGATTGCTTATTGCAGTAGGTACTTCTTTAAAATTACCTCTATCTACAACATATGTCTCTTTTATGGTGGCAATGGGATCTTCTTTGGCTGATAGAGCATGGGGACGTGAAAGTGCAGTTTATCGTGTAACCGGTGTTATCTCTGTTGTGGGTGGTTGGTTTATTACTGCAGGAGCAGCTTTTGTTATTGCGAGTGTGTTGGTGCTTATCATGAACTACGGAGGGTTGATTGCAATGGGATGTTTAATCTTATTGACTATTTTTATTGTTGTTCGTAGTCATGTTCAATATACTGACAAAAAAGAGAGTGATTTCTCTGATGAACAAGTAAAAATTTTCTTGAATTCTGATAATAAAGAGGAGGTTTGGGATAACCTAAAAAGTCATACTGCTGGAACATTGTCTCGCTCAATTGGATTTGCTGCTGAAACTTATAAGTCCATGTTTGAGTCGTTCGCTAGTGAAAATTTGAAAGGGTTGAGGCGTTCTTCTATTAAAATTCTAGAAGAAAGGGCTTTGTTGAAGAAAATGAGAAGCGTAGAAACATTAGGACTTCGTCGTGTTGATAGAGGTGTCGGATATGAGAGAAATGCTTGGTACCACTTGTCAAGCAATAGTTGTGTTCAGATTTTGAATACACTCAACCGTATCTGTATGCCGATGAAAGATCATACGGATAACAATTTTACTCCTTTGTCTGAAAAATATGTTGAAGAATTTTCTCCATACTGCAGAAATTTGTATATTGTCTTCGAAAATATTACTCAAATGATTAGTTCGGGCGATTTCTCTCAAGCTGAGCGTATTTCTCAAGAGAGTAAGGCTCTTAAAAAGGAGTTCTCAAATTTGAGAAAGTTGCAAACTGCTCGCTTGCAAGATGAGGAGAGTTTGAAAACTGCTTTTGTTTACTTGAACTTGATTCAAGAGTCGCACGAGTTGTTGAGTGAGGTGCGTAATGCCCTTCGTGGTAGTCAAAAATTCTTTGCGGAAACTTTGACCCCTTACTTCGATGAAGATGAGATGGTTTAACGGTATCGGTTGCCTAAATTTTAGGTTAACACATTGATAAATAATACGTCTATGAAACGAATCTTAGTAGTTGATGACGAAGAAGATATTTGCGAAATTTTAAAATTTAATTTAGAATTTGCAGGATATGAAGTGGATGTGGCTTTCTCTGCGGAGGAAGCCCTCCTTTTGAATATCTCTTCCTATCATCTCCTTTTATTGGATGTTATGATGGGAGAGATGAGTGGGTTCTCTTTGGCAGCTCAGTTGAAAAAAAATGATTCTACGGCTCATATCCCAATCATCTTTGTGACAGCAAAGGACGCCGAAAATGATATGCTTACAGGGTTTAATCTTGGAGCGGATGATTATGTCTCAAAACCTTTTAGAGTCTCCGAAATATTAGCTCGTGTTAAGGCTATTCTGCGGAGGGTGCCTTTGCATGATAATCCAACTTCTTCGCTCCCCAATAATGATCATCTTTGTGAATGCGATGGCTTGGTTGTAGATGAAATTAGTATGCTCGTGAAACTCAATGAACAAGAGATTGTTTTGACTAAGAAAGAGTTTGTGTTATTACTTTTCTTAATGAAGAATGAGGGGAAAGTTTTTAGTAGAGAGCAGATAATTGAACAGGTGTGGACAGATGATGTTACAGTTCTTGAGCGTAGTGTAGATGTTACTGTAGCTCGTTTGAGAAAAAAAATCGGATCTCATGCTGATTATATAGTTTCTCGGAGTGGTTATGGCTATTGTTTTAAAAAACCTAACTGATTTCTTTTATGAAAGCAAAACTTAAACAATTGTCATATCTCTATCTCATAGTTATTTTGTTGTCGTTGCTCTTTTTTATCTGTTATATTTTTCTTTTCGCAGATATTTGGGATGCTTTCTTATTGGATAACTCCAAATTTTGGACATATCTATTGAGTTTTATCTTTTTTATTCTTTTTGCCTTTATATCCATTTTTATGATTAGTAGAGTGAGAACTTCATGGGAAGAAAAAGAAAACTTTTTAGCTCATTTAAGAATCTCTCGAGAAGGATTGGCTATTTTCGATAATAACAAGCGATTGTCTCTTTCTAATCCCTTATTCAATCAATATTGTGATTTGATTTCTGATAAGATTTTATCAACCCCGGAGGCTATTCTTGATGTTCCTGAATTTGCTCGGATAGCTCAATTCTTGAATGGTACGGAGGATGATGCTAATAGTGATTCATACGTCTCATTTTCTATTGACAAAAATGGGAAAATATTTAAGGTTAATTGTATCCGTTTGCAAAATAAAGGGTTTGAAGTATCCATAAATGATGTGACGCAGGTAGAAGAACAAGAACGTTTAAAGAATCAGTTAACCCAAAATATTGCTCACGAATTTAAAACTCCTGTTAGCAGTATCCAAGGCTACTTGGAAACTATTTTGAAAGGAAAGGAGAGTGGCGGATTACCTCCTGAAAAGGAACTCTATTTCTTGGAACGTTGCTATGCGCAAGGTGAGAGATTGAATAGTCTTTTGCAAGATATCTCTTTGTTGAACAAAATGGGGGCTGTCGGTCATATTAGTAAAATGGAGTCGTTTAACCTTTCTGAACTGGTTAAAACCGTCATAGAAGATGTTTCTCTTAGTTTGGATGCAAGTGAGATACAGGTGAACAATCAGCTGCCTAATCCTCTCTTTATGCGAGGAAATTTTTCAATGGTTTATTCTATTTTTCGTAATCTGATTGATAATTCTATTTCTTATGCCGGAAGAGGAACTACGATTTTTATCAATTGTTTCCGTTCTGATGAAAAATTTTTGTATATCAGTTTTTCTGATAATGGTGTGGGGGTAGATGATAAGTATTTAAATCGTCTCTTTGAACGTTTTTACAGAATAGACAAGGGACGTAGTCGCAAATTGGGAGGAACCGGTTTGGGTCTTTCCATAGTGAAAAATGCAGTTATATTGCATGGAGGCTCTATTTCTGTAAAAAATAGAGTCGAAGGAGGGTTGGAGTTTATTTTTACCCTTGCTCGTTGATTAGGGTAATTCATCCATCAATAGTGCCTCTTTTACGTAGTCATATCGGTTAGACGCGTTCCATAGTATCCACTCTTCGTAGCCTGCGTCATAAACAGCCCTTATTTGATCTCTAATCTCTTTGCTCCCATATTTGATATGTCCATTTCTCCATGGAGCTGTGAAGCATTGCAACCAAGGCCTTACTACAGCTATTTGTGACGAATCTCTTTTGGATAGTTGTTTTTTTGATAATTTCAATGCTCTATAAATGGTGTTGTAGGGATCGGCATCGGGAATGTCAATTCCGAAGGTCTTTGGACCGTAGTGCGAAGGGTATATCATCGGACAAATATTATCTGTCATCGAGGCTATATCTACGTAGTCTTGTCCGGTTCTTTCTCTGTCTGTATCGCTTCCTATTACGGTGCCAAATAAGTCTGCACCGTATATGATGCCTTTTTTATGTAATCGCTTCTCAACGTAGGCAAAAAAGTTATTGAGCGCATCTTCCCTTGTGTAGCTGTTTATATCTACACCATAATTGGCTTGATTGGCATCTTCCCCTATAGGGAAACGAACATAGTCAAATTGTATCTCGTCAAATCCATCTTCAATTGCTTTTTCAGCCAAACTGCATAGGTAGTCCCATACATCTTCGTTGTATGGGTTTACCCATATTTGACCTTTAGAATCTGTGAAAAGCGTGCTGTCGGGATTTTGTATGGCTAATTGGGGTTTTGCTTTGGCAAGATAGGAATCTTTAAAGCAAACAATCCTTCCAATGACGTAGATGTTTTTAGCATGTAGTGTGTCTAATAGGGCCGGCATATTTCTAACAAAACGTTTACATGCTCCAATCTCTTTTGCTACGGGATGCTCCATCTTGTATGTGATATTACCTCCATCATTCTTTATGTCTAAAACAATTGTATTCATTCCTGAGGATACAACCAATTCAATCATTTCGTTCATTCGTTGTATGCCGGCTGTAGGCCCGGTTACATAGATGCCTTTTACCTTTACCGGAGGAACTAATAAATCTCCATTCCGTTTAATCTCTTTTTGAATTGGAGGCAATGGCGGTATCTCTTTTTCGCGCAAGGCTAAAATTGAGTCGATAGACGGAGATAAAGTATCCGGAGAGGGAAGGGGAGTAAGAAGTGGTGCTTCCTTGTCGGGTTGAATGCTATCCATTTCATTACTCTTTTTTTGCATGGAAGAATTGGAACAGCCGGTTGTTACAATTAATAAGAGTATAGTGTATAGGGCAAATATCTTTCTCATTTGATTTATTTTAGTAGGGTTCAATAAAATTGTTTACGGATTGTAAAATTTATTTCGAGCGGTTTGATGAGCGAAAGTTGGATGCTACGATAGAGTTGTAACCAACAGGACAAACGTAAAGTTGTCGAAATTAATCTAAAAGTCCGAAATATTCATTTCCCCCGTGATTTATACATTTGAAATTTCGAGAGGTGAATTTATAAACACCCCTTTTATGTTCTGCAACTTTTAGAAGTTGTTTAAATTTTATTTCGAGCATATTTGAGAGAGATTTTTAAATCTATTTTTACTCTTCTTTTGCAGAAAATAGTGGACTATTATCAAAAAAGGAGAATAAAAATAGGTTTAAGGTGAGTACTATAAATTCACCGTTTAAAATTTAAAAAGTGTAAATCGCAGATTGATAAACTTTTCGGTAATTTTTGATTTCTTTCGGCAATTTGCTGCTTGTCAGTCGGTCACAGTGCTCGCACTGCTCCTTCCTTTCGCACGGCAATTTACTCGAAATAAATTCAAAAATTCCTCGAAATGAATTTATAGAACCCACCTAAAAGAATCTCAAAGATGCCGAAAATAAGAGAGTGAAACTCTAATTTTTTTTTTTTAAATTTAAACAGCTTCTTAATTATTAGTATTAGAATTTGTTTGTAGTGTAAAGATAGTGATTCAATAGAAAATTGCAAATAGAATAAACGGAATTAGGTAAAAAAATGTAGTGAGATTTCTCAATTTGGGTCATGCGTGGGTATATCCATCGTGTCCCTTTGTAATTCATCTTTAATGTTAGTGATATGGTTGAGAAATGTGTAGGTTATTTCACTTTTTCGAAATCAGCTATTATTCACTATCAATGCGTTAGCACCGGATGTTGTGTCTATGTTGCAAGAATCAAAATAAGCATTGATAATCAATATGTTACAAAATTTATGCAAAGGTATGATATTCTACCCGAACAACCAATAGAAAAGACATATAAAGCACAAATCTGCCACATTTTAATAATTATACTTCTACTTCTACTAGTTCTCCTTTTTCATAATCTAATCTCATTGGAACATTGTCATAAATATATTCAAATCTCCCATCTATGTTTTCTGCACCAATGGCAGGTCTAAGATTTATCTTTATATTCTCTAGTCGTAAGTCTGTAGAAAACATAGCCTCGCACTTTGTGACATCAAAAATAGTCAAATTATGTCCTTCTCTGTGCAACGAACTACTATATCTGATTCCGTCATATCCTAAATGTCTAAAATACTCAGCAATTATTTGCGAGGGGATATAGTTGTCTGGATTGTTTATTGGAGAGGAAAATGCAGACTGAATAAAACATAATAACCATTCGTCAATACTTTTTTCTTTTTCTGGACTCATGTCAATATCCACTGCTATATTTGCAATTTTTAGCTGTTCTTTTACTTCTATTCCCGAAACATTGACTGCACTAAATAATATTGGACGTACTTCAAAAACTGCAGTTGTCGAGCTTTCAGCAACATATAGATATCGAATAAATTTAGGGTTAGAGCGGCCATCCATTATTTTATCTGGATTTGGTGGAATATATGATCCTTCTTTAGATAGTCCTCTAAATTTATTTGCTTTGTTACGATACCATTTGTGATCCTCTTCTGTGGAATCTACCCCAAAACATTTGGCTATCATATGCTCTTCGCGTGCTGCTTTTACGTCAATTATTCTTGCTCGATAATATATTTTACCTGGATTGATAATTGCTTCACATTTTTTAGATATATCAACAAGCTTATCTAGCATAGGATGTGACAAAAAAAATCTTTGCTGATACATTACTTCATTATGAAATGAATTCCATAAATCCTGTGCTTTATCGTAATTAGAGGATGCCATAATTTCTTTACCACTATTTATTTGTCTGTTTTTAGTAATTCTATTAGTTTATAGATGCTAGTGGAAGGATTTTGGAACTCATTCAAGTTCTTTGCTCTTGCAACTGCTACATCTGTATTGTTATTCAAAAAAGTCTTTTGGGTATCGGTAAAGGCAGACTTTGAATAATTTTTCCATACAGGTGCACATTTCTTTAGTTCTTTGATAATTGCATCTGTATCAATAGCAGCCTTTTGGTCTTTGGCATGTAGTAACAGCCATATTTCAAAACAAGGATTGCTTAATAGCATTTCTGCTTTACACTTAAGCAATTTCTCGTTGATGGCTTGTACATCCATATCGTACATGAGGAATGTATGTACCTTGTCCCATTGTGAGATTTTGAGTTCTTTTGTACGCTTCTCAACCAATGATGGCGTTATCTTTGTTCCTTCTATGTGAGAAACGATTCTGATGGGTGACTTGTACCACGTCTTCAAAAGATTGATATAGCCAACCTCTGTTTCGCCCTCACAGATAACAAGGGCGATTTTCCGCATCCGCATGGATCGTGCAGGTTCTCTTTTGCTTGCCATAGAGTCAATCTTCTAACAATTGTTTGATACTTGATACGGATGAGTCAACATACGGAACGGCATCGAATCGTCCTTGTATATAACCCTTTTCGGCATCCATGTTTTCACGGAAATCCTTGAAGTCATAGAGAGAATAGACATCTGTTGCGCCATCCTCGGACTTATTGACAAATACTATCTGGTCTCTTCTCAATCTTTTAACGTCAATAAGATTTGTATTATGGGATGAGAACAGCAACTGGCTTCCTTCTGACGCATGGATTAAGTCGAGTATGAAGTCTGCTAATCTAGTATGAAGTCCCATGTCGAACTCATCCATCATGATACCTTTTCTGTTTTTGACAACATCAAGCAAGCGAATCAAAATTTGGAAGAGTTTTCTTGTTCCATTGGATTCCTCCATATCCATATCAAACATTACGTCAGTTTGATTACGATGATATGTCTTGAATTTCAAAACATCAATAAGTTTGAAGGATAATTCAGATTGGCCAGGAATAGCAACAGGTGCAGGGATTTGTTCTTTTCTGGCTACAATGTCTGTAATATCCGTATCACATATTTCAAGAGCCTTGAGGATGACTTTCTTATATGTATTGAAACTATCAAGTACCATCATTTCATTTACATTTACAAGACCCAATAGGAATTGATTCATGAAGTAGCGATAGAGTCTTTGCGCAAACTCTCTGTTCATGGAGCTTGCTCTACTTAAAAACAAGTTTTTATCGCTTGTATTCAAGACTACATCGGATGGCTTTGTGATAATTCCTGTACCAAAACTATATTCCCCGTCAGGTTGTCTTACAAAAACCTTTGCACGTCTTCCAACAGGGTAATGATATAAACTTTCTGAAATGATACGATCCTTGGTCAGCTCAAACGAGTATTCATATTCAATATTCTCGCAAACAAAATCTATCAGGAATTTACTTGGCTTGTTCTGCCATCCTTCAAATTTGAATGGTTCGAAGTTAAAGATTGCACCTTCATTATGAAGATGTGAATCCAAAATCATTCTACAACAGAAATTGATAGCTTTAAGAATGTTTGATTTTCCCGATGCATTAGGTCCAAACAGACCAACAGATTTTAGAATAGGAATACCATTCCACTCCAATATATTGTGTCTTAATTCACGAGCTAATGTCGTATTGATATTAGCTGCACGAAAGTCAATTCTGATTCTATCTCTAATCGAGAAGAAATTTTCAAATTCGATTTTTAATATCATCTTATGTGGGTATTTGTAGAATTTCTGCAAATATAACAACTAAATATCAATCTTGGATGCTTTTAAGTAAGAAATGTGTTTTAAAAATGTTTTTTTAACTATATAACCTGTATTTGTAGAGGTTATCATTCATGCAGAGTAGTTCAAGTGGCAGATTTCAATGATATTGTTATGTTCAGTATCAAGACATGTTCAATATCATTGAACAAACAGTATTTATTGAACAAAATCAATGTCAGCAAACGAGGAAAATTAAATATTTTAGAGCTATTAGTCTAAAAATAATCGAGTTATAGCTCAATAGTTTAAATCTTCTTAAAGTTCAAGGTTTTGATTTACAAGCTTTTGACGCTAATCGCTAATGTCTATTCTATGCCGAAAATGGGGGTGTCTCAAAATTCAATTTTTGAAGCACCCTCTTTTTTAATTCTCTGAGAATTGAATAGAAAAATTAGAAGTGATTTTTTCGGAATTTTGTCAAATATTCGATTCTCAAGAAGTAAAAAGGAGAAGAATAAGAAAAATATAACATATTCAGCCAATTTTTTAGTTTTTTCACCTTGTTTTTGGGTAATTTTGCACATTTTCTTTAGGTTAAAGGCCATAGCAAATAAGGCAAAGTCCATTGTAACCTTGTCTATTCCGAAGTGACGAAAGCGTTTGTATTGCATATTTTGTTTCATCTGTCCAAATACTGCTTCGGGTTCGACGCACCGTCTCCCTCTGTGTCTGACTCCTTCTTCTGATATTAGTCGTTCTGTTACTTTTCGTTTGTATTGCTTGAGTCGATGATTTATATCAATTATTCTTCGTTCCCCTTTAGACTTGTAACATAAACATCGCAATGGGCAACCGCTACACCTCTGTGCACGATACCTTACATTCTCACTAATGGTCTGGTTGCTCATAACCGGCAAGCCAAATGAAATGAATATCGCGCTTCAACGCTGACTCAATTTTCCGGCATGAATACAAATTATTCATGTACCCATAGATAATCACTTTTAGCATCATCTTGGGATGGTATGGGCAACGACCTGATTTTTTATACAACTTCTGGAAATTATCAAGTTTTAACTCATCTATAACAGTATCAACAACCCTTACTGGATCATTTTCTGCGATGTCTTTGTCCAAACGCTCCGGAAAAAGGAGTATTTGTTTTGGATTGTACGGACGAAAGTGTATCTTTGTATACATTTTTTTGATTTATTTTTCAGAAAGATACAAAATTTTTCTGAAATAACAAAGCCCCAGCTTGTGAAAGTTGGGACTTTTTTTGTTTATTTTTGAGATTAAAAAAGAGGGTATATCTATTTTGAGACACCCTCTTTTAGTTATTTTTGATAAACGGTTGTTTATCTACATTATTTCACTTCTTCGAAATCCACATCAGTGATGTTGTCACCTCCGTTGTCGTTGGTTGCACCACCTTGAGGTCCTTGTTGAGCACCGCCTTGTTGAGCTTGAGCGTTATACATATCTTGTGATGCAGCATGGAACACTTGGTTCAACTCTGCAATTGCAGCATCAATTGCTGCGATATCTTGCGCTTTGTGAGCCTCTTTCAGTTTAGCAAGTGCCTCTTCGATTGGAGCTTTTTTGTCAGCTGGTAACTTATCTCCCAACTCGTTCAATTGCTTTTCTGTTTGGAAGATCATACTATCAGCTTGGTTGATCTTGTCGATACGTTCCTTCTCTTGAGCATCGGCAGCTGCATTGGCTTCAGCCTCTGCTTTCATTCTCTTAATCTCTTCATCGCTTAAGCCGGAAGATGCTTCAATGCGGATGCTTTGAGATTTACCTGTAGCTTTATCTTTAGCAGAAACATTCAAGATACCATTCGCATCAATATCAAATGTAACCTCAATTTGAGGAACTCCACGAGGTGCAGATGGTATTCCATCCAAGTGGAAACGTCCAATAGTCTTGTTGTCTTTTGCCATAGAACGTTCGCCTTGCAATACGTGGATTTCTACTGAAGGTTGGTTGTCAACTGCAGTTGAGAATGTTTCCGATTTCTTGGTTGGGATAGTTGTATTAGAATCGATCAAACGAGTCATAACACCACCTAATGTTTCGATACCCAAAGAAAGAGGAGTTACATCCAACAATAAGACATCTTTTACTTCTCCTGTTAATACACCACCTTGAATAGCTGCTCCAATTGCTACAACCTCGTCAGGATTTACACCTTTAGAAGGTGCTTTGCCAAAGAATTTCTCAACAGCCTCTTGGATTGCAGGAATACGAGTTGATCCTCCCACAAGAATGATTTCATTGATGTCTCCTACACTTAAACCTGCATTCTTTAAAGCTGTTTTACAAGGTTCGATTGTGCGTTGTATTAAATCATCAACTAATTGCTCGAATTTTGCGCGAGTCAATGTTTTTACCAAGTGCTTAGGTACACCATCAACCGGCATGATATAAGGCAAGTTAATTTCTGTAGAAGTTGTATTTGATAATTCAATCTTAGCCTTTTCTGCAGCTTCTTTCAAACGTTGTAAAGCCATTGGATCTTTGCTCAAATCAACTCCAGAGTTGTCGGCCTTAAATTCTTGAACCAACCAGTCGATGATTCTTTGGTCGAAGTCATCTCCACCTAAGTGAGTATCACCATCGGTAGATTTTACTTCAAATACACCATCTCCTAATTCAAGAACAGATACGTCATGAGTACCACCACCACAGTCGAAAACTACAATCTTCATATCTTGACTCTTCTTGTCCAATCCGTAAGCCAAAGCAGCAGCGGTAGGTTCGTTTACGATACGACGAACATTTAATCCTGCAATTTCTCCGGCCTCTTTTGTAGCTTGACGTTGAGCATCATTAAAGTATGCAGGCACAGTGATTACTGCATCAGATACCTCTTGACCTAAATAATCTTCTGCTGTTTTTTTCATTTTCTGAAGAATCATCGCAGAAATTTCTTGAGGAGTGTAAAGACGTCCATCGATATCCACGCGAGGAGTGTTATTGTCTCCGCATACTACTTTATAAGGAACTCGATTTCTTTCTGTCTCTACACGATCGTATGTTTCTCCCATAAATCTCTTTATAGAGAAAACGGTCTTTTGTGGATTTGTAATAGCCTGTCTTTTTGCAGGATCTCCAATTTTACGTTCTCCACCATCAATAAAACCTACAACTGAAGGAGTTGTTCTTTTTCCTTCACTGTTTGGAATAACGATAGGTTCGTTTCCTTCCATTACAGCAACACAAGAGTTGGTTGTTCCTAAGTCTATACCAATAATTTTTCCCATGTTTTTATTTTTTATGTTACACTATTTTCTATTTAAACACATTTGAATTCATTTTGATAAATTCATTAAACAAGTTTCAAAGTTTGTGCCAATCTTCTTTTTTATAATTTTATTCATTTTTTGGCAGTATATTTTCTATTGCCACCCTTAAATTCGGCAGATTGTATGACAATTTGACAGATTTTGGTGCTGTTTGAGGTGTAGAGTAGAGGTGCTTTTAAACTTTATTTAATGAAGGTGGATTTTATAGTGATGATGTAGTTTATTGTAACTTGTTTATAATTAGTAAGATAATTATAATGAGTTTTGTGATGTTAAAAATTAACATAATAATTTTAAAATAAATATTAATTTAACTATCTTTGTTACTAGAAAGTTAGAAACCTTAAAAAGATAAATTATGAAAAAGATTTTTTTATACACTATTATGGTAGCTCTATCCTTACTTGGTACTTTGTCAATAAATGCTGAGGAGCGTACTTTTACTGTAGATGGCATAGAGCGTTATTATCAAATTTTCTATCCTAAGGAGTATTCTGTTACGAATGAAACCCCTTATGATTTACTTTTTATTATGCATCCTAATGGATTTACTGTTGATGATTTTGTTAGTATCTCTAATCCGCAAGCAATAAGTGATATTAATAATGTAATTGTTGTTTATCCTCAAGCTTTGGATGAGCAAAATGAGGAGATTCAAAAGTTATTTTCAACTTTGGCGACTGCGGGGATAGACGTACCCGGATTTGCAATTGCTGCGGTTTGGAATTCAGGGGCAAGTGTAAGTACTGATTTTTTGAAAGAGTTGGCAGGAAATTATGGAGCTATGCTAAGTTTGCTTATCCCTAATACTATGTCTAAAGGTAAAATGGTGTTTAATGAAAATGTAGATGATGTAAAGTTTATTGATGAATTGGTAAATGCACTTGTTGCTAACGAAAATGCTAATAAAGATGGTCTTTATATGGTGGGTGCCTCTATGGGTGGTGCCATGACCTATCGTTATGCTTTTTCAGGCGGAAATCCTGTCAAAGGTATAGCTGTTGTTAATGGTTTTGTTGGTAAAGAGATTGCAATTCCTGAAAAAATAACTTTCCCGATATGTGTTTTTCATAGTGCGGCAGATTCTACGGTCAAATATAATGGTGGTCCAATCAATGAAGGAATTGAAACAATTGTTCAAACGTTTGTTAAGAGCAGTGGTTTCAACGGAGAAAGCAAAGTGATGCCGATTGAGGATATTGCAGCTGATGGAAATACGATTGAGAAAACTATTTATGACGACGGAACTCATCCTAAGATTCATTTGTTTAAATCGGATAATGCTACTCATGCAGATATTTTTGTGTCGGATTATGTTAGTGGTCCTAATGATATTGACCATATTTTTGAGTGTGGACGATTCTTTTGGGGTGATAAATTTGGTTTAGATGTGGAGGATATAGAGAGTGAACAAGTGATTGCTTTGTCTCCTAATCCGGCATTAGATTACATCAATGTATCTGAAATTGGAGAGTATGAAATCTTTACTTCACAAGGGTCTTTAATTTTGAAAGGAATTTGCGATGGTACTCCTATTTGTGTAAGTGGTTTATTATCAGGTAACTATGTTGTAAAGGTAATTACCGCAAAAGGTGTAAAAGTTGGAAAACTAATCAAAAAGTGATAAGAAAGATTGTTTTCTGTTTTTAAGAATTAAGGAAATAATTATCTTTGTGGAGAAAATTTGAAGTAATAGATTTTTAATTTTGAAATATTATGCAATTAATTGACAATTTTAATTTTGCCGGCAAGAAGGCAATCGTACGTGTGGACTTTAATGTTCCATTGAACAAGGAGACTGGAGAAGTGAGTGATGATACTCGTATCCGTGGTGCACTTCCAACAATCAAAAAAATTATCGCTGATGGAGGTTCTGCTATTTTAATGTCTCACATGGGACGTCCAAAACAAAATCCGGATCCAAAATTCTCTTTGAAACAAATTATCTCTGCGATTGAGAAAAATTTGGGACAATCTATCCAATTCTGTGATGATTGCATGAAAGCAGATGAACAAGCTGCTGCTTTGAAGCCAGGTGAAGTTTTACTATTGGAAAACCTTCGTTTCTATGAGGAAGAAGAAGGAAAACCTCGCGGTGAATTTGCTTCTGACGAAGAGAAAAAAGTTGCAAAAAATGCGTTGAAAGAGAAACAAAAAGATTTTGCAAAGAAATTGGCTTCATACGCTGATGTTTATGTTAATGACGCTTTTGGTACTGCACACCGCGCCCATGGTTCAACTGCTGTTATTGCTGATTACTTCGATGAGCCTAATAAGATGTTTGGTTTCTTGATTAATAATGAGTTGAAAGCAATGGATAAGGTATTGAATGAAGCTCAAAAACCATTCACTGCAATTATGGGTGGTGCAAAGGTTTCTGATAAAATCATGATTATCGAAAACTTGCTTGATCGTGTTGATAACTTGATTATCGGTGGTGGTATGACTTATACTTTCATCAAAGCTCAAGGTGGTCAAATTGGTAATTCTCTTTGTGAGGAGGATAAATTGGATCTTGCTTTAGAAGTGTTGAAAAAGGCTGAAGCTAAAGGTGTGAAGGTGTTCTTGCCTACAGATGCTGTTAATGCTGATAAGTTCGATAAAGATGCTAACACTAATACATCTAAAACCAATGAAACTCCTGATGGTTGGATGGGATTGGATATCGCTGATGAAACAATCAAAACTTTCAGTGATGTTATTTCAAACTCTAAAACTGTTCTTTGGAATGGTCCAATGGGTGTATTTGAATTTGATAAGTTTGCCAAGGGTACTTCTGCCGTTGCTCAAGCAGTAGCAAAAGCTACTCAAGAAAATGGTGCATTTACTTTGATTGGTGGTGGTGACTCTGTTGCTGCTATCAACAAAAATAAGTTGGCAGACAAGGTTAGTTACGTTTCTACCGGTGGTGGTGCTATGTTGGAATACATGGAAGGAAAAGTGCTTCCGGGTATTAAAGCTATCCGCGGAAAATAATTTTTTAAATTGTTTATAGATTTATTAAAGAGGTTGTGTTGAATATTTGTTTTTCGCGACCTCTTTTTTTAGTTGATATCAAAATTTAAGGCTTAATTTCTATTTCTTACCTTTGTAAGGAAATATCTTATAATTAATCACTGTACCCGTTTTTGGGGAATAAAATTTATTTGTATGAAAAAGTATATTGCAGAAATGATTGGAACAATGGTTCTTGTACTAATGGGATGTGGTGTTGCAGTTAGTCTTAATTGTGGTGTTGATACTGCATCAGTTGTTGGAACCGCTTTGGCGTTTGGTTTGGCTGTAGTGGCAATGGCCTATACTATTGGCGGAATTAGTGGATGTCATATTAATCCTGCTATCACATTAGGTTGTTTGCTAACAGGAAGAATGGAGGCTAAAGAAGCAGGAATGTACATGGTATTTCAAGTAATTGGTGCTTTTCTTGGTTCTGCCATTTTGTATGCTTTGACGGCTAATAGTGGTTTGGAAGGAACTGGTGCTAATACTTGTCAAGCTGGAGTAAGCGTTGTGGGAGGACTGATTGCTGAAATCGTATTTACATTTATTTTTGTCTTGGTTGTTCTTGGTACTACAGATGCTAAAAAAGGAGCTGGAAACTTTGCAGGTTTGGCAATTGGTCTTAGCCTTGTTTTAGTTCATTTAGTATGTATTGCTTATACAGGAACTTCTGTAAATCCTGCACGTAGTATTGCCCCTGCTGTATTTCAAGGTGGTGCTGCTTTGAGTCAACTTTGGATTTTTATTGTAGGACCTTTTATTGGTGCTGCTTTAAGTGCTTTTGTTTGGAAATTTGTTGCAAGTGAAGATTAATTTTAAGTTGTTTAAATTTTACTTAGTTAAGTCTCAGAATTGAATCAGTGTCAGAATTTGTCTATGTGCAAATTCTGACACTTTGTTTATTGTTTTGCCTATAGATTTGATCGTGTTTTGTTGTTGTATTATAAAACAATGTTTTTTAACATGAAATATTACATTGTTTTGAAAAACATTCTTAACTTTGTAGCGAAATTAAATAGTTTAGTTTGTTTCCTATTATTGTTAAATGTGATTTTTATGAAAAGAAAAATTAAAGGAATTTTTACGTGTTTGCAAAGATTGTTTAACGTAAATGAAAATGGCAACATGAATTTAAATGATGAGTTTTGTGAGAGATTTGTTTGGATGGCTTGTGATGATGATGCCTTTGACGGGGCTGAATCTTTTGATTTGTTTGATGCTTAATTTTGCATCTGATTTTAATTTTAATAGGTGGTAGCATTAAGCAATTTTTATTTGCAATGCCCCACCATACAGATAAATGGGTAAATTAAGTGTTTTGTTTGTTTGTATTTGATAATTAGGTATTTATGCTGTTTTGATTTGATTTTTGCATCAATATTTATAGTCGTTTTGCTCGGATTTTTACGATTTTTAGTTGGATAATCCTATTCCTGTTGCATGTTTGGGGATACTTTTGTATCGTGATTATTTTCAAAAATAATGACTTTGAAGATGATAAAATGAATACTAATTTATACAACCAATGAAAAGCAAAAAATTATTTACAAAGAAGTTTCTTTTATTACAACTTATGTTGTTCTATTCTGCCATTCTATTCAGTGCAGATTTATCTTCTTATTTTAGTGGAGTGAATCCTACAAAAGGCTATAAGGCTCAATCGGCTCATAACCCGATGATGACTCAACGTTTTGGTGCAGACCCTTATGCCATGGTTTACAATGATGAAGTTTTCGTTTACATGACAAACGATGTTTACGAGTATGACGGAAATGGAAATTTAACAACCAATTCGTATGGTAAAATTAATACCATCAATTGTATCTCTTCAAAGGATATGGTCAATTGGACCGATCATGGAAGCATGAATATTGCAGGGCGAAATAATAGTGCAGGTGCAGCCAAGTGGGCTACTTGTTCTTGGGCTCCATCTGCTATGCATGCAAAGGTAAATGGGAAGGATAAATTTTTCTTGTATTTTGCTAATAATGGTAGTGGTATTGGTGTTGTTACAAGTGATACCCCATACGGTCCTTGGGTAGATCCAATCGGAAAGGAATTAATTTCTCGTAATACCCCGAATTGTGCCAATGTAACTTGGTTATTTGACCCGGCTGTTTTGATGGATGATGATGGTACTGCTTACCTATACTTTGGAGGTGGTGTACCTACCGGCAAACAAGCAGACCCGGGTACAGCTCGTGTGGTGAAGTTGGGTAGTGATTATACAAGCATTGTTGGAACTCCAACTACCATCAATCCTCCTTATTTGTTTGAGGATGCAGGGGCAAATAAGATCGCAGGTAAGTATATCTATAGTTATTGCTCTAATTGGAATTGCACGGGCAATCCAATGAGTAATGCTCAAATTTGTTATATGACAAGTAATTCGCCGTTGGGTCCATTTACTTATTCTGGCATGGTCTTTAAAAATCCGGGAACGTTCTTCCCTGGAAGTTCTGGAAATAATCATCATGCCATCTTTGAATTCAAAGGAGAATGGTATATAACCTATCATGCAATGGTTCTTCAAAATAGCATGGGAATCAGTGGTGGTTATCGTTCTAGTCATATAGATTATATTCCAGTTAATACGTCAAATGGGACAATTTCTCAAGCTACCGGTACAACCGCCGGTGTTAAACAAGTTCAATATCTAAATCCATTTGAACGTACAGAGGCTGAAACAATGGCATGGATGGGCGGTATTAATACTCGGTATGGAGGTTCTAATATGATTGTTAATGAGATTCATAAAGGGGATTGGATTGGTCTTTCCGGTGTTGATTTTGGTGACGGAGCCACTACGTTTACAGCTAACGTGTCTTCTTCATCTGGTAATGTAGCTATCAAAATTTGTAAAGATAAGGTGGATGGTGAGGTAATCGGATACTTGGAAGTTCCTAATACCGGTGGTGCATTGAAAGAGGTTTCTGCTAAGTTGGATAAGGCTATTTCAGGTGTTCATGATTTGTTCTTTGTTTTTTCTGGAAGTTTTGAATTCGACTATTGGATGTTCAAAACTGCGGATGTTTCGTTAGAGGCTTCAGAAGTCGATTTGGAGGCTCCTGCAGCTCTTACTTTGACTGCCAAATCAACAGAGAGTAATATTGCAAAAATTGATTTCTACCAAGATGGTGTTAAGATTGGTTCTTCATCTAACGCTCCATATACTTGTGATGTCAAAGATTTGAAAGTGGGCAAATATGCTTTCTCTGCTATAATGGTTGATAAAAATGGTAAAGAGTATGAAACGCCTGCCATTGAAGTGAAGGTTCGTGTTGCTCAAGGACCATACGAAGGAATTGCTCAAACACTTCCCGGTGTGTTGGAGGTAGAACGTTATGATGTTGGTGGGGAAGGTTATGCTTATAAAGATAGTGAAGCAGAAAATCAAGGTGGTGTATTTCGTGCTGACGAAGGTGTTGACCTTGATGTAAATGCCGATGGTGGACATGTTTTAGGATGGACCATGAGCGATGAATGGGTTGAATATACTGTAAACGTTTTGGAGAATGATCAGTATAATATTGTTGCTTCTGTTGCTTCCGGATTGGATGGTTCTTCATTTAGATTGTATTGTGATGATATAGATATTACAGGAGAATTAGTAGTCCCAAATACTGAAGATTGGGGTACTTATACTACAATTACCGGAACAACTGCAGCTTTGACTAAAGGAAAACATATATTGAAATTATTGATAGAAAATTCTTATTGTAACATTGATAAAATTGTTTTTACTGCTAAAACAAAACCGATAGAGATTGAATTTACATCTCCTAATGTTGATACAGAGGTTATAGCCGGGGATAATTTCGAGGTGTCGTGGAAGGCATCTGACGAAACAGGAGAACTTTACAACTTGAATTGGGTGAGTGAATTGGGTGAGTCTTTGGTTTTGAAACAAGGTGTTGCCTCTACCGGTTCCTACAAAGCTGCTATTCCGGATAATTTTGCTGGTCAAAGTGGATATTATACGTTGTCTCAGGTTACAGGAGGTTTAATTCCTTCTGATTTTGACGGGGAATCTCATACTGTCAACAATCCATTAATTTGGGCGGATGTTCCTGACGTTTCTGTTATTCGTGTTGGAGATACTTATTACATGGTTAGCACTACTATGCACATGAGTCCGGGTGTTCCAATTATGGCTTCTAAGGATTTGGCTCGTTGGAGGACAATTAATTATGCTTATCAAACTTTGGATAACGGAGATGCAATCTCTATGAATGGAGGTAAAAATGCCTACGGGAAAGGTTCTTGGGCAAGCAGTATTAAGTATCATAATGGTGCTTGGTATGTTTTAACTCCTTCTTATACTACAGGTAAAACTCATATTTATAAAACAACTGATATCGAGTCTGGGAAGTGGCAAACTGCAACATTGCCATTCTATCATGATCCATCTTTGTTATTTGATGATGATGGTCGGGTATATGTTGTGTATGGTTCTGGAAATATCAGTATTATAGAATTGTCTTCTGATGCTATGTCGGTTAAGTCCGGTGCTACGTCCAATGTCTTGCTTAAATCTCCGGCCTCTATCGCAGGAAGTGATTTTTATGTTGAATGCGAAGGTGCGCAAATCATGAAGCGGGGCGATTATTACTATGTATTCTTGATTTCATGGCCTGCAGGAAAGTGTCGATCAGTTCTTTGCTATCGTTCAAAGTCGTTGACAGGAGCTTTTGAGGGTAAAGTTTTATTGCAAGACAATGGTGTAGCTCAAGGTAGAATTTTTGATACTGCTGAGGGGGATTGGTATGGAATGTTCTTCCGTGATAATGGCTCGGTTGGACGTATTCCATATTTGCTTCCTGTCTCTTGGAGTAATGATTGGCCGGTGTTGGGCAATAATGGTAAAGTCCCTTCTACGTTGCAATTGCCAGCAAGTCAAGAAGAAGGGTATGGTATGGTAACCTCAGATGAGTTTGAAAGTGATAAATTGCCTTTGGAATGGCAATGGAATCATAATCCTGTTAAAGATTATTGGTCGATTGACAATGGAGCTTTAAGATTAACAAACGGAAGGGTAGATGCTAATTTGGTTAGTACTCAAAATACTCTGACACAGAGATCTTTTGGTCCGAAATGTTCAGGTTGGACTAAAGTCAACACCCAAGGAATGAAAAATGGTGATTATGCGGGATTGTGTGCTCTTCAAGATTTATATGGATTTGTGGCTGTGAAAATGGATAATGGTTCTAAATCAATCGTGATGGTAAATAATGGAAGTGCTTCTGCGTCAGAAGTAGAAAGTGTTCCGTTGTCTCAAGAGAGTGTTTGGTTGCGTATTGATATGGACTTTACAAATCAAACGGATAAAGCTACTTTCTACTATAGTTTGGATGGTGATAGTTGGATAGCAATTGGTAATACACTCTCTATGAAGTATGAGTTGACTCACTTTATGGGGTATCGTTATGGTCTGTTTAATTATGGAACCAAAACTACGGGTGGATATGTTGATTTCGACTTCTTTAAAATTGGTAAAAATATTCAAACTCCTATTTACTTGAATAAATCTGGAGAAGAGAATGTTTTGGCTGAAAGTGTGACAATCACTATTCAACATAAATCAACAACTTCTTTGCAAGAAAATTCTTCTGTTGAATGCAATGTATCTCCAAATCCGGCAACTGAGTATATCAAAGTAACCGGTATGGATAATTTGTTGAAAATGGAATTGTTAGACTTAAATGGTGTGGTAATCTCTTCATCTGACAAGGATGAAATGGATTTACCTGCTTCATTATCAGGAAAATTCTTACTTCGTATTTATGATATAAATTTGAATGTTGTAGTTCAAAAAGTTATTGTGAAATAATGGTATCATAAAATGTTTTTTTTGGGAAGTGAGGTGCCAGTGATGGTATCTCACTTATTTTTTTCTGCGACAACTTTTTAGTTTTTCTTTTTTTTGTTTTTAATTTTTTTTATATATACTTTTACGCGGTTTTCAAATTGTTGAATCTTTAAAATCATTATTATAAACGGTTTATGAAAACATTTATATTACGTATTCACCTATTTTTTGCTTTAATTTTATTTTCAGTACCAACACTATTAATGGGTCAGCAGCAAGATTTTTCTGCTTATCTCTTTGCCTATTTTAAGGGGGAGGGGTTGGCTCAGGGTGAGCAAATTTATTTTGCCATTAGTCGAGATGGATTGAATTGGACCGACTTAAATGATGGAAAGCCGGTACTAACTTCCTCATTGGGTGAAAAAGGGGTAAGAGATCCTTTTATTATGCGTTCGGCAGATGGCAATAAGTTTTTTGTAATTGCCACTGATTTGAAGATCTATGGGAATAATGATTGGACTGCTGCTCAAACAACAGGTAGTCAGTCTGTTATGATATGGGAGTCTTCAGACTTGGTGAATTGGTCAGAACAGAGAATGTGCCAAGTGGCACCCCGTGGTGCTGGTTGCACTTGGGCTCCGGAAGCTTTTTATGATGAAGAAAATGAAGAGTATATTCTTTTTTGGTCTTCTAAAATCCCTGGAAATCAACCGGTCTCGAATAATGATAATACGCATAGAGTCTATTATTGTACGACAAAGGATTTCCGATCTTTTTCCGAGACGAAAGTTTGGATTGAATTAAGAAATTCTTCCAATCAGGCAATTAGTGTTATAGATGCAACTGCAATAAAAGTGGGAGATACCTATTATAGATTTAAGAAAAATGAAGCAACTCAAGCTCATAAGCAAGGTTTGCCAACGTCTGGAAAGTATATCATCATGGAGAAGTCGTCATCGTTATTGGGAGAATGGAGTGAAATTCGTTCGGATATGAGTCAGATTGCTTATGTGGAAGGTCCAACTTGTTTCAAGTTTAATGGAGAGGATAAGTGGTGTCTTTTCTTGGATGATTTTGGTGGTAAAGGTTATTACCCTCTTGTTACTACAGATTTGAATTCTGGTCAATTTAGTCAGTTGGGTTCTGATCAATATTCGCTCCCTTCTGTAATGAGACATGGTTCTGTTGTAAGTATTACTGAGCAAGAATATACGAATCTTCTAGCGAAATATGCTCCTTCCAAGGTTAGTTCTGCTCGCATAAATCCTGCTACTCCTCAGCAAAATTTAGAAGGATGGGGAGTATCTCTTTGTTGGTGGGCTAATATGTGTGGAAAGTGGAGTGATGATAAAATTGATAAATTGGTGCATCTCTTGGTGGATAAGGATAAGTTAAATTATAATATTTTTCGCTATAATATCGGCGGTGGAGATCACCCATCACACTACAATGGTCACATGTGTAATGGGAAAGGGAAACGGGCTGAAATGGAGGGATTCTTGCCTTCTGAGGGTGCTGCATATAATTGGTCGGCGGATGAAGGACAGCGTAAGATTTTGTTAAAAATAAAGGAGTTGAGACCTGATGCTATTTTTGAGGCATTTTCTAATTCGCCTCCCTATTGGATGACCTATAGTGGATGCTCTTCCGGAAATTCAACAGCAAATAAAGATAATTTAAAACCAGAATACTATTCTCAGTTTTGTGATTATTTGATAGAGGTTTGTAAGCATTATAAAGAAGTATATGGAATAGAATTTAAAACGTTAGATCCATTTAATGAGCCCAATACCAACTATTGGGGTGCCAATGGAGGGCAAGAGGGGTGCCATTTTGATCCTGCTTCTCAGGTTAATTTGTTGCGAGTCCTTTATCCTAAGTTAAAAGCTTCCGGACTTAATACTGTTATTTCTGCTTGTGATGAGACCAGTGTTACAACTGCTATTGGTGAATTGCAACTTTATAAATCTGAAGG
This sequence comes from Bacteroidales bacterium, assembly GCA_015061185.1. Lineage (GTDB taxonomy): Bacteria > Bacteroidota > Bacteroidia > Bacteroidales > Paludibacteraceae > UBA1181. The sequence continues at coordinate 86,982 of SUWZ01000001.1, read as the reverse complement.
GGATATTGTGCCTATGTTGGGACAGTTTAATGTGCATACGTATGGTGGTTCTGTTATGGATAAAGCAAATCTGAAAGATTTGGTGCAAGAACTTAAATTACCTCTTTGGATGTCTGAAACAGGGGCAGGAGGAACAGGTATAGCCGGTAACTTAGCTATGGCTCAACGGATGTTTGACGACCTTAATTACTTGATTCCTCAAGCTTGGATTGATTGGCAATTTGTGGAAGAAGGGAATGACCAATGGTGTTTGGTGAAAGGGAATTTTTCTGCTCAAACATACGAGATAATCAAAAATTTCTACATCCGTATGCAAGTATCTCGTTTTATTAAGCAGGGTTATACTTTCCTGATGACCGGTAGAAATGATTTGTTGGCAGCTTTGAGTCCAGAACAAGATGAGGTGGTTTTGGTGATGCTGAACACTACAACTGATGAAAAACTATTCTTTGTTGATCTCTCTTTATTTAGTGGATTAAATAATGCCAATGTTTCTTTATATGTGACAAATAGAGATAAAAATTGTAGCGAGGAGACCGATTTTTTAATAGAGAATGGTCAGCTTTCTTACCAAATGGGTGGTGAGGAGATTGCTACATTTGTTGTTCCTGTTGAGGGTAGCAAAGGTATTGAACCTTTGATGGATGAGATGCCCTATTTGATTGTCCCTCGTAGTTGTCCCTATCCAATGTCGCTTTCCGGTAGCTCTTTGTCTTTATCTTCGTTTTGTGCAATGGATACGATGCAAAGGTGGTTTTTTGATAAGTTGGAAGGTGGGAATTATGCGATTTATACGCTTCGAGATGGTAAAAAGATGGCTATTACTGATAATGGCTCATATTGGACTGAAATGTTAGAATTGACGGGCGATATCAATCAACAATTTGCTATCCTTCCTTTGGGTGAGAATTGTTTCAAAATTAGCTCCGTTTCCAACGATAAATTATTTGATTTAGAAGGAGTGAATACCTCTATTGGTACAAATGTGGGATTGTGGGAGGCTGATGAAACAGGTGCTAATGCTCATAGAGAATGGAGAATATTGTCGTTCCCATTTTCTCCGAGTGGTGATGGAGAAGAAGAGGTTGATATTCCGATAGTTCAGATGAATGACTCCCTCTGTTTTGTCTCAGAATTTGGTAAACTTAGTGTTATAAAGTTTGTGGAGGGGCTATTCGCCTACGATGTATATCGAGTGGATGGTACATTACTCATTCATGGTGAAGACTTTGCAGAATGGATAGATATTCCGTTGCCTTCCGGAATATATGTTATTAAGTATGAATTAGCAGGAAAGGTTGCTTCTCAGACAGTTCTTGTAAAGTAAAGAGTCGAAAAAAAGTTTGGTTTTTACTCGCTTGTGGTATAAGAAGTTATTAATATAATCAACTTCTAAAAAAACGTGTGCCGAAATCAATAATTTTCAGCACACGTTTTATTTGTTGAATAGGTTTGTTATCTGGTAAAAGTCAATAACTTACCCTTTTGTGAGTCATCAATTTTCCCTTCATCATAAACCAATTTTCCATTTACAAAAGTTTTACAAACTTTATAATTTAGAGTGGCACCTTCCATCGGAGACCAACCACATTTATATTCTAAATCTTTTTGTTCCACTGTGTATGGAGAATTAGGTTCAATCAATACTAAATCAGCAAAAAATCCCTTGCGAATAAAGCCTCTTTTTTCAATATTGAAAATTTTTGCCGGATTATGGCACATTTTTTCAACTACTTGCTCGCGAGTGAAATTACCTTTTTTAGCTAAATTCAGCATCATTGGCAACGAGTGTTGAATGGATGGGAATCCGGATACAGCTTGCAAACAATCCCCCTCTTTTTCTGATAGTAGGTGAGGAGCATGGTCTGTTGCAATGGTATCAATATATCCCATTTCAATAGCTTTTAACAAATTGACGCGACTCTTTTCTTTTTTTATGGCTGGGTTACATTTGATTTTTGCATTAAGACGTTCGTAGTCATTGTCATCAAACCAAAGATAACCAACGCAAGTCTCTGCTGTAATCTTTTTTTCTGTTGCAGGTTTGTTACTGAATAATGCCAACTCTTTTGCAGTTGTTAAGTGCAATACGTGTAATCTCGTCCCATATCTTGTAGCTAAATCAATAGCCTTAGAAGTTGATTTGTAGCAAGCATCAGAATTACGGATAATTTCATGATAGGATATTGGAATAGGTTGATCGCCTAATTCCTCTTTTACCTTTTTTAAATTGGCTGAAATTATCTCCTCATCTTCGTTATGAGTTGCCACTAAAATTGGAGATTCTGCAAATATACGTTCCAAAACTTTAGGATCATTTACTCTCATATTTCCGGTTGATGCACCTAAGAATACTTTTATACCGCACACTTTGTTTTTATCAACATTTACGACTTCATCAATATTTTCGTTTGTTGCACCTAAGTAACAAGAGAAATTAACCAATGATTTTGACTCTGCAATAGCAATTTTCTTATCTATTTCAGCCATTGTCGTAGTTTGTGGGTCTGTGTTTGGCATGTCCATAACACTGGTAACGCCTCCTGCTACGGCAGCTCTTGACTCTGTGTAAAAATCTGCTTTTGCTGTAAGTCCAGGTTCGCGGAAATGCACGTGAGTGTCAATCACTCCGGGTAATAACCACTTGTCTTCTCCGTCTATAATTTCGGCATTCTTTAATATATTTTCCGGAACCTCATCTTTAAAAATTTTTGTGATTTTCTCACCTTCAATCAGCACTGAGCCTTTGAAAGAGTTTCCTTCATTGATAATCTTTGCTTTGTGGATTAGAATGTTTTTCATATTATTAATGTGATTTATTTGTTCTTTTTTTGTGGATATTTACGGAATAGACTATCCCATTTTAGGCGAATTACCCCCAAGATAGCTTCGCCAAATATACCGCCACTCATTTTTGAATTGCCTAATACTCGATTGACAAATATAATGGGTACCTCTTTTATGGTGAATCCGCATTTGTAGGCAGTGAATTTCATCTCAATTTGGAAAGCGTATCCCTTGAATTTGATTTTATCTAATTCAATTGTTTCCAATACCTCTCTACGGTAGCATTTGAAGCCGGCTGTTGTGTCTGCTATGCGCAATCCTGTTATGATACGCACATATTTTGAGGCAAAATAGGACATCAATACTCTGCCCATAGGCCAATTCACTACATTAACACCGCTAATGTAACGAGAGCCAATTGCAACATCTGCACCTTCCTCTGAACATGCTTTGTGCAACTTGAGTAAGTCATCCGGATTATGTGAAAAATCAGCATCCATCTCAAAAATATACTCATACTGATGTTCCAATGCCCACTTAAAACCGGTAATGTATGCCGTTCCTAAGCCCAATTTCCCCTCTCTTTCTATGATATGAAGCTTTTCAGGAAATTCCTTTTGAAGACTTTTTACTATGGAAGCTGTCCCATCGGGCGAACCATCATCAATGATTAGTACGTGGAACTTCTTCGGTTCACCAAATACCGCTCGTACTATATTTTCTACGTTTTCTTTTTCGTTGTACGTTGGTATAATTACAATTCCGTCACTATCTTTCACTTTCTAAAAATTTTTACTGTGTTTTTTGCAAATTTAAAAAATGGTTTGAATTTTTATTCTGTATCTTTGGGAAAAATTTTAAATATTTTGGAATTAAATAATTTGATTAACTTGTTTTCCTCTAATAATCAGTTTGTTAAATTAAAAAAATGGGCTGAGAAATATGACGGAAATTTGAACGTGACGGGTATGGAAGGCTCGTTACGCACTATTTTAGTTGCCTCTTTTTATAAAAATGTGCAAAAAAGAGTGCTTCTTATATTAGAAGATTCGGAATCTGCCGGCTATTTTTATCACGATTTGGATCAATTATTGGGTAAAAACAGTAATTTGTTCTTCTTTCCTTCCTCTTATCGTAGTTCCAAAGGAAATCGCTTGGATGCTGCAAATGAGATTTTGAGAACAGAGGCATTAACTGCAATAAATTCTCCTGATTCTCATTTTATTGTCGTTACCTATCCTGATGCTTTGGTTGAACCTGTGGTGAAAAAAGCAGAACTGCTGAAAAATATCATTCATCTCAGTAAAGGTGATATAGCTGACTTAACCGTTGTAGAGCAATTGTTATTGGAGAATGGTTTTTCTCGCGTCGATTTTGTGTATGAGCCGGGACAATTCTCTGTAAGGGGAAGTTTGATTGACGTTTTCTCTTTTTCTTCGGAATTTCCTTACCGCATTGATTTCTTTGGGGATGAAGTTGATACAATTAGAACGTTTGACGTGGAGAGTCAATTATCCAAAGAGATAAAAGAGTCGTTGGATATAGTTCCCAATCTTCACGAGACGGATAACGAAGAACTATTTCTGGATTCGTTGCCGGATAATGTTATTTTAGGGTTTTCTAATTATCGGTTAATATACGACCATTTAACTTCTCTGTTAGAGGAAAAACAGGATTGCGATGAACTATATTCTACTTTTCCTTTAAGGGATAAATTGGAGGGATTCAGAAAAATTAATCTCTCTAAAAATCCCTATTGGAATGATGCGGAGACGATTGAATTTTCTTCTTCCCTTCAGCCTGCTTTTAATAAGAATTTTGATCTTGTAAGTGAGAATTTAACTCAATTGCAAGCAGATGGATATTCGATCTGTTTTTTGAGTGATAATGAGCATCAGTTGCAACGATTGAATTCTATTTTTAGTGATCGAGGTGATACTTTTGCTTATTCTACTATTAATAAAACTTTGCATGAAGGGTTTATTTCTCATGATTTAAAGTTAGCTTGTTATACAGATCATCAGATTTTTAATAGGTACCATAAGTATTCGTTGCGTTCTGATAGGGCGAGAGCGGGGCAAGTGGCTTTGACATTAAAAGAGTTGAATAGTTTTAAAATGGGGGATTATGTTGTTCATATTGATCATGGTGTTGCCCGTTTTGGAGGTCTGATTCAAATTGATGCCAATGGAAAAAAACAAGAGGTGATAAAGTTGCTCTACAAGAATGACGATCTGTTATTGGTGAGTATTCACTCTTTGCATAAAATCTCCCGATACAAGAGTAAAGAGGGGGAGGCTCCAACAATTAGTAAGTTGGGGACCTCTGCTTGGCAAAATATGAAAGAGCGAACAAAAAAACGCTTAAAGGATATAGCCAGAGATTTAATTCTATTATATGCTAAGCGAAGAGAGGAGAGAGGTTTTGCTTTTTCTCCGGATGGTTTTTTACAATCCGAGTTGGAAGCTTCGTTTATCTTTGAGGATACTCCTGATCAACTAAAAACTACTATAGATGTTAAGCGAGATATGGAGCGAGATTTACCTATGGATCGTTTAATTTGTGGTGATGTTGGATTTGGAAAAACAGAAATTGCAGTCCGTGCCGCATTTAAAGCAGTTTGTGATAATAAACAAGTGGCGGTTTTGGTCCCGACAACCGTTTTAGCCTTCCAACACTATAAGACATTTTCTGATCGGTTAAAGGATTTTCCTTGTAAGGTCGATTATTTAAATAGGTCTCGTTCTTCTAAAGATGTAAAACGAGTATTAGAAGAGTTGGAGAGTGGAGATGTTAATATTATTATTGGAACGCAAAAGATTCTTGGTAAAAATGTGAAATTTAAGGATTTAGGATTGTTGGTGATTGATGAAGAACAAAAATTTGGCGTTGCTGTTAAGGAGAAGATAAAGCAGATGAAGGTTAATGTAGATACGCTGACAATGACTGCAACACCTATTCCTCGAACTTTGCAGTTTTCATTGATGGGGGCGCGTGATTTATCTGTTATCAGTACTCCTCCTCCTAATCGTTATCCGGTTCAGACTGAGGTTTTGACCTTTGATAGAGAGGTGATTCGGGAGGCTATTTCTTTTGAAATGGATCGCAATGGTCAAGTCTTTTTTGTTAATAATAATGTCAAGGAGTTGGATGGTTTGGCTCTTCTTATTCGTCAATTGGTTCCGGGTGTTCGTGTGGCGATTGGGCATGGTCAGATGGAGGGCGAAAAGTTGGAGCAAATCATGATGGATTTTGTGAATCAAGAGTATGATGTGCTTTTGGCTACAACGATAATTGAGTCGGGGATTGATATTTCTAATTGTAATACGATTATTATTAATAGAGCTCAAAATTTTGGGCTTAGTGATTTGCATCAGTTAAGGGGACGAGTGGGACGAAGCAATCGTCGTGCCTTTTGTTACCTAATGGTAGATTCTGCAGTGGCGATGACAAAAGAAGCGCAAAGAAGGTTGCAGGCTATTGAGAGTTTTTCAGAGTTGGGTAGTGGGTTCAATATCGCAATGCAAGATTTAGATATCAGAGGTGCAGGTAACTTATTAGGAGCAGAGCAGAGTGGCTTTATTGCTGACTTGGGTTATGAAGCATATCAAAAGGTATTAAATGCTGCAGTGGAAGAGTTAAAGGAGCAAGAGTTTTCTCATCTATTTAAGGAGGAGGATAATGTCCGAATTGAAGAGAAGAAATATGTTGCGGAGTGTGTAGTGGAAACTGATATGGAGTTGACATTTCCTCCGGAATATATTGAAAGTGTCTCGGAACGTATGTCTCTTTATCGGGAGTTGGATAATGTGAAGAGTGAGCAAGAGTTGGGGAATTTTGAAGAGCGTCTGATAGACCGATTTGGAAAATTGCCGATTCAAACAAAAAATCTTTTAAATTTAGTTCGTATTCGTTGGAGAGCTGAACGACTGGGATTTGAAAAATTGGTTTTAAAACAAAATCGTATGGTGGGATATTTTGTGCAGGATGAAAATTCTGTATATTATCAGTCTCAGGCTTTTGGTGCTATCCTTGATTATATGCAAAATCATGCTGTCAGATGTCAGTTAAGAGAAAAAGGAGGGAAACGATCTATCTTATTTATTGATGTTGAAGATGTTGATTCTGCTTATAATATCCTACTAAACATTATGTTATAAATTGGTTAGAAATTAATTTGGAATTTTTTTGAAAAATATACCTAAAATTCTTTTTGAATTCTAACAAAAGAGTTACATTTGCGGTGTGAAATTTTAAAAAAGAAAAAATTATGGCTTACGTTATTAGTGAAGATTGTGTTGCTTGTGGTACTTGCATTGGAGAGTGTCCGGTAGAGGCTATCTCTGAAGGCGATATCTATAAGATTGATGCTGATGCTTGTACTGAGTGTGGTACTTGTGCAGACGCTTGTCCTGCAGGAGCTATCTCATTAGCAGAGTAATCGGGTCGATTAATCGAAAAATGGAGAGGGTGTGCTTTCGGGCATGCCCTTTTTGTTTGTTCTAAATCAATTTTCAGCTAATTGTGCTATCTTTGCTGTTATGATGGTTTTATTTGCATTATCAATTCATAGAGCAGAAGATGAAAGAGTTTTCTTTCAACAGATGGAGACCCTGAATAGACATGGGTTTCAAACTTCTGTTGTCTCTTTGATTGACGATGGTTTGATGAATGGAACTTTTTCTTTGAAGGAAAAGATGGCTCATTTTATCAAGGTCTTTGTGAAGAAAAAACCGAGAGTCATTGTGGGAGATTCTCCCATTGTTATTTTTGCTGCATTTCGTTACAAAAGATGTAATGACACAGATGTTCGCATTGTGTATGATGTGACAGAGTGGATTCCGTCAAAAAAAAATATGACGAATTGCTCGCTTTTTCTCAGACCATTTAAATGGCTTGCATTGTCTCTATTTTCTTGCTTGGCAGGTTTCCTGACTTCGGCATTTATTTTCGGGGAACATCATAAGGCACTCCCTTTTCGTCTTGTATTTCCTTCTAAAAAGCATCTCAATTTGTCTTATTATGCGACTTTTAATGAAATAAAACGTTTCCCCATAAGGAAGAAAGATGCAGAATGGAAATTGTGTTATTCCGGAAGTTTGTCTGACGAAAAAGGGTTTAATAAGGTTTTATCAGTAATTACTGAGGCCGCACAAAACAGACAAAATCATTCCTTCGTATTTAAACTGTTTTCTTCAGATAAACCTATGATCGAACATCTCTTGCCATCCAACGTGAAATTAGATTGGTGTGGCTATCTTTCTTTTACAGATTTTTGTTCCCAAATAGGGGATGCAGATATTTATTTCGATTTAAGAAAAATTGATTTTGAAAATACGCGCTGTTTACCTATAAAATTATTTTATTATATGGCGGCAGGGCGCGTGGTTATCTATTCGCATTTAAAAGCAATTCCTTTAGGGGTTCCGGAGATTAATAAATTCGGGGTCTTAGTAGAACCATCTAACGAGAAGCAGGTTGTTGAGGCTCTTTTAAACTATATAGACCAAGAAGAATTATATGTAGAGCATTGTCAAAATGCAGAATTCTTGGCGAAGAATAAATATGACTGGTCAAAGATTGAAGATTCTTTTGTTGATTTTATAAATAAAGTGAGAGATGAGTAAGGTGAAGAGAGATATATTGTTTACGATGTTGAGTAGGGCTGCTTTGTTGATTCTCAATTTCTTGTTAGTGTTGGCTACAACAAGATTGTGGGGGGCTGAAGGTAGAGGGCTGATAGCTCTATTTGCCACCGATTTGGGGTTGATTTCTATTTTTACATCTGTTTTTTCAGGAAGTAGTACCTCTTTTAATTTGAGAAAATTTCTGCCAGCCGATTTGTTTCTTCCTGTATTCCTTTGGGCTTTTATTCTCTCTTTTTTTGGGGCTGTTTCTTTTCATATTTTAGGGAGAACAGAGTATTCGTTATTTTTATTTATTTCTTCTACTTTACTAGGGTGTATCACCTTCTTTAATTCGCTGTTTGTAGGTAAACAATCTATTAACAGATATAATCTTGTTGTTGTCTTACAACCTCTTTTAATGATCTTGTTCTTGATGATTTTTTATTTGTTTGACTCCTCTTATTTTTCCTATTTTTATGCGCAATGTACATCCTTGATGGTTTTGTTGAGTCTTTGTTTTTTTATGAATGATACACCATTGCTTATCTCTAAAAATTCGTATAAAGAGGTGACTATCTCGTTGCTTAAATTTGGAGTGCAAACAGAGTTGAGTAATTTTTTGCAATTTTTTAATTATCGTTTAAGTTATTATTTCTTAGGATATTATTCCGGATTGGCAGCTGTTGGAATTTTCTCGATAGGAGTCTCTTTGTCTGAAATTGTATGGAAGTTAAGCGGAAGTATTTCTACTGTTCAATATTCGCAATTGTTGAGTCAGAATAAAAATCAAGAGGCGAGGAGTGTTACAACTAAAATGGCATGGTTGTGCTGCGGTGTTACATTGTTGTTTTTATTGATAGCATTTATTATACCACCTTCTCTCTATGGTTGGGTTTTTGGTGATGAGTTTGTTGAGGCTAAATCGATTTTAATGTTTCTTTCTCCAGGTGTGTTGGCTGTTGCTATTTCCAATGTTTGGGGGCATTATTTTTCTGCTTTTGGAGAACTGAAAATTTTGATTTTAAAGTCATTCTCGGGAGTTGTTGTTGCGTTTGTCCTTTCTTTAGTTTTGGTTCCAATGCTTGGGGTGGAAGGAGCTTGTTGGGTGAACTTAATGGCAAATCTTGTTTGTTCGTTGGTGCTTGGGGTTGCATATTTCTTTGACAAAAAGCAGGTTGCAAAGTAATTATAAAATTGCGAATTCATTCTTAAAGATGTTTTCAAAAGCATCCATAATGGAGAATATGACGCAAATAATAAAAATCGCAATTTATAGAATCAGACTTTAAATTATATCATAAATATTGCATTATACTAGTTAAAATCAGTAACTTTGTCGCTTGATTTATTGTTAGTATAGTAAGTGTCTATAAATTTCGTTCAGATGGTTTTAACTAAATTTGCACATTGTAGTTTATAGATGTTGTTTTAAGTTTAATTGTTTTGTATGAAGATTAAAGGAACAAAAGTTCTTATTACCGGAGGTGCTTCCGGGATAGGAAAAATCATGGGCAGAATTGCTTTAGAAAAAGGAGCTGATAGTTTGGTTATTTGGGATGTTAACCAAGAAAATCTGGATGCAGTTGTGGCAGAATTTTCTCCTAAGGGGAAAGTTTATGGATATCGTGTTGATGTAGCAGATTTTGAAATGGTACAACACTCCTACCAAACAGTGAAGAACGAGTGTGGTGATGTTGATATTTTGATTAATTGTGCCGGAGTGGTTACGAGTAACAATCATTTTTTCAATCTGAATGTTTCAGATATTGATAGAACAATGAAAATCAATGCCATTGCTCCAATGTATGTTACACTTCCTTTCTTAAAAGATATGGTAGTAAGAAATAGAGGACATGTTTGTACTATTGCCTCTGCTGCAGGAATGCTTTCTAATCCTCGAATGTCTGTTTATGCGGCAAGCAAATGGGCTGCTTTAGGTTGGTCGGAGTCTATTCGTATCGAGTTAAAAGAGATGAAGAGTAGTGTGAAAAGTACTACCATCGCTCCTTATTATATCAGCACAGGTATGTTTGATGGGGTGCAATCTCGTTTATTTCCTATTTTAGAACCCGAAAAAGTTGCGAATAAAATCATCAAAGCAATCGAAAGTGACCGGAACTTTAAGGGAATGCCTTTCGGGTTTCATTTTATTCGCTTTTTGCAGGGAATTTTACCTTTTTCATGGTTTGATTTTATTATTGGTAATGTTTGTGGAGTTTACCATACGATGGATAATTTTACAGGACGTAAAAAAAGTTAGTTATGAATATTCAGAATACAACGGCTTCGAGAATTGAAGAGATAATAGTAAAACAAAGGGGATATTATAGAGGAGAGTCAACTTTGAAATTGGGCTTCAGAAAACAAATGTTGAAACGCTTATTAAAAGCAATGAAACACTGGGAGAAAGAGTTGTCTGATGCTTTATATGTAGATTTGCATAAGTCGTATGAAGAGGCTTATATGACTGAAATCAGTATAGTCTATGGAGAAATAAAGAATCATTTAGACAATTTTAAAGATTGGGCATCCCGTGAAAAAGTCTCAACACCTCTTAAGATGTTCCCTTCTCAAACATATATTGTGAAGGAACCATTGGGAAATGCACTGATAATTGCTCCATGGAATTATCCAGTTCAATTGTTATTAAACCCTTTGGTTGGAGCCATTTCTGCTGGTTGTACGGCTATACTAAAACCATCTCCGTATGTTCCAACCGTCTCATCTGTTATCGAAAAAATGATTGCAGAAACTTTTGATGAAGAGTATGTTGCTGTTGTTCAGGGAAATCGTGAGGTGAATGCCCAATTATTGTCGTATCGGTATGATTTGATTTTCTTTACCGGAAGTCCTTCGTTGGGCAAATTGGTAATGAAAGCTGCCTCTCAGTATCTAACGCCTTTGGTTTTAGAATTGGGAGGAAAAAGTCCTTGTATTGTGGATAGGGAATGTAATGTCAGAATTGCTGCACGTCGTATTGTTTTTGGAAAGACTCTAAATAGCGGTCAGACCTGCATTGCACCGGATTATCTATTTGTTCATAAATCGGTTAAGGAGGCATTTATAAAGGCTTTTCAAGAGGAGTTGAAAAATATGCATGGAGAGGATGTGGAAAAAAGTTTGCATTATGTACGTTTAGTGAATGACCGAGCTTTTGATAGAGTCCTTTCTTATATGGACGACGGTGATGTGGTTGTTGGAGGAAGAAGTAATAGAGATACCCGTTATATCGAACCAACATTGATAGAAAATGTTGCAATGGATTCCCCTTTGATGACAGAAGAGATTTTTGGACCGATATTCCCGCTTCATGAATTTGAGGATATTGATGAGGTGATACAATTTGTGAATGAGCGTGATAAACCTTTGGCCTTATATTATTTTGGAGATGAGAAGAGGGGGTGGAAACTGATTCGTAGAACATCATCCGGAGGTGCATGTATCAATGATACCATTATGCATATTGCCAATGAAAATGTCCCTTTCGGTGGAGTGGGTAATTCTGGTATGGGTAGTTATCATGGAAGAGATAGTTTTCTTGCATTCTCGCACAGACGGACAGTTGTTACAACTCCAAAGTGTTTCGATTTGCCACTTCGTTACATGCCATACAAATATTTTAAATGGATTAAAAAGTTGTTGTAAAGCATTTGTGGTAATTTAAGAAATATAAAAGAGGGTGCTTCAGAAATTGAATTTTGAGACACCCTCATTACGATATGTTTAGCCGATGATATTCTGTTTTTCTCCGTATGGACGGAGTTGTGCGCACTCGGCAATGACGCTCACAACATAACTCAATACAACGAAGAAAAAGCATTTTTTTCGTTCGTAATTTGTGACGTTTGTTAAGGTTGATTTATGTAATCGAAAACCAATAACTATTATTTATAGCGAAATATAGACTATATCACTAGTAATCATATACAGTTTTATTATTGCTATAATAATAGTGATAGTATGAAGAAAACACCTCAAAGAGTACCTTGGGTTACTTTAAGTATTCTTGGCGGAGGATTGTATCAACAAAAAATTATTCAATATCTAAAAAAAGAAAAATTATTAGAAACGAAGATACGTGGTTGTATTTATAAATTAACAATGCGATAAAAGTTCAAATTTGTGTAAACGACTATCGTTAAATTAATTTCACATATTGAGAGTTTAACATTTTCTTAACATGTGGGAACTTTTCTGTATCTATATATTTTAGTTTGTCTATGTTTCCGACAATTATTAGTTTAGACTTAGCTCTTGAAAAAGCAACGTTAAGTTTATTGGGATTGTATAAAAAATCTGCCATTTCGGTCATATACTCAATATTGCCGGCAGCAAGGGAGAATATGATAACCTCTCTTTCTTGTCCTTGCATTTTATCAATGGTATCAATTGCAAGTAAATTCCGATTCTCCTCATTTATATATCCGTTTTTGCCAATATGTCTTCGTATATTGGCAGCTTGAGCCCTAAAGGGTGACAAAATAGCAATTTCTGTTATGTCATTGTAGTTTATCATATTTTATCAGTTACATTGTAAAACATATTATACTCTATATGGTGAGTAATGGATGATTTCCAGTGATAAAGCAAAAAAAAGAGGGCATATCTATTTTGATACACCCTCTTTAAATTATTGGGTAATAAAAATTATTTTATTTCAACGAAGCAATATTCGCTTTCAATGTAGCTATCTTACTTTCTGCGTCGGCTTTTTTCTTGCGTTCGTTTTCAACAACTTCCGGTTTGGCATTGGCAACAAACTTTTCGTTGTTCAATTTTTTCTCTACAGAGACCAAGAACCCTTCCAAATATTTTATTTCATTCTCCATTTTGGCAATTTCTTCCTCTGCATTAATATTATTGCCTAATGGAATTGAAATTTCAGTTGTTCCAACGATAAAGGAGACACAATTGTCATTATTTCCGTTGTATGTCGCAATTTCATCAATATTTGCCAATTTCATTATAATGGCATTGTTGGATTCATCGAAATCACCTTTAAAGAACATATTGAATCTCTCGCGAGGAGAAATGCCTTTTTCTGCGCGAATATTGCGAATACCGGCAATGATATTTTTGGTTGTTTCCATTTGGGTAATCAAATTATCTTTGACTCCCTTTTCAGTAGGAAGCAAGCTCACCATTATGCTATCTTTTTCGCTACGCTCTTTAATATTTTGGTACAACTCTTCCGTAATAAAAGGCATGAAAGGATGTAACAACTTTAATAGAGTTTCGAAGAAATCTAATGTTTGATTGTATGTCTTTTCGTCTATCGGTTGTTGATAGGCAGGTTTAACCATCTCCAAATACCAAGAAGAGAACTCATCCCAAAATAACTTATATACAGCCATTAATGCTTCACTAATTCTATATTTTTCGAAGCAATCATTAATTTCTGCAATTGTTTTATTTAGTTGTTCTTGGAACCACTCTGTAGCAATTTTAGAAGATTGGCTTTGTTCTAAAGATTTGTCCACACTCCAACCTTTTACCAAACGGAATGCATTCCAAATTTTGTTGTTAAAGTTTCTTCCTTGTTCGCAAAGAGCCTCATCAAACAATATATCATTTCCGGCAGGAGCAGATAACATCATTCCCATACGAACACCGTCGGCACCAAATTTCTCGATAAGTTCCAATGGGTCAGGAGAGTTGCCGAGAGATTTAGACATCTTACGTCCAATTTTATCTCTAACAATACCTGTGAAATATACACTCTTAAACGGCATGTCACCTTCGTATTCGTAGCCGGACATAATCATTCTGGCAACCCAGAAGAAGATAATATCCGGACCGGTAACCAATACGCTGGTAGGGTAGTAATATCTTATCTCGTCATTACCTGGATTGTTTATTCCATCAAATAAAGAAATAGGCCACAACCAAGAAGAGAACCAAGTGTCCAAACAATCTTCATCTTGTCTTAAATCATTTATGGTCAGAGATGAATTTCCACTTTTTTCTTGCGCCAATTTCACTGCTTCATCTTCAGTCTCAGCCACAACAAATCCCCCCTCAGGTAAGAAGTAAGCCGGAATGCGGTGCCCCCACCATAATTGACGGCTGATACACCAATCTTTGATGTTTTCCAACCAATTACGATAGGTGTTTTTATATTTAGCTGGGTAGAACTTTAGTTCATCTTTCATAACCGGTTCAAGAGCTATTTTGGCCAAATGCTCCATTTTTAGGAACCATTGCATAGACAATTTAGGTTCGATTACGACATGAGTTCTTTCAGAATACCCCACTTTGTTGGTATAGGCTTCAACTTTCTCCAATAAATTGGCCTTTTGCAAATCTTTCTCAATCTCTTTTCGAACCTCAAAGCGATCTTTCCCGACATAAATTCCGGCAGCTTCGCTAAGCGTTCCATTATCGTTGAAAATATCAATTGTTTGAAGATTATATTTTTCCCCCAACATATAGTCATTCACGTCGTGAGCAGGAGTTACTTTCAAACAACCGGTACCAAATTCAACATCAACATATTCATCTTCAATAACCGGAATAACACGATTAACGATAGGAACAATTACCTTTTTCCCTTTTAGCCATTGATTTTTAGGATCATTAGGGTTGATGCACATTGCAGTGTCGCCCATAATTGTTTCAGGACGAGTGGTTGCAACAACAGCATAACGTCCTTTTGCATCTTCGTGAATAATCTCACCCTCTTTAGCCGGAGCTACAGAGTCTTCTACAACGTAGTATTTTAGGTAAAATAATTTGCTATTTTCCTCTTTGTATATAACCTCCTCGTCAGAAAGAGCAGTAAGCGCTTGAGGATCCCAGTTGACCATTCTTACACCTCTGTATATAAGTCCTTTTTTGTATAGGTCACAAAAAACTTTTATAACGCTTTTACTGCGAGTTTCATCCATAGTGAAGGCAGTGCGATCCCAATCGCAAGAGGCACCCAATTTTTTCAATTGTTCAAGTATTATGCCACCATGTTTATGGGTCCATTCCCACGCATGTTCTAAAAATTGGTCGCGAGTAAGATCACTCTTTTTAATTCCTTCTTGAGCTAATTTATTAACCACTTTAGCCTCAGTAGCAATAGATGCATGGTCTGTACCGGGAGCCCAACAAGCATTTTTGCCCATCATTCTGGCACGACGAATTAAGATGTCCTGAATAGTGTTGTTAAGCATGTGTCCCATGTGAAGCACACCAGTTACATTAGGTGGCGGGATAACAATCGTATAGGGTTCACGACCATCAGGTTTGGATTTGAAAAAATCATTTTTTAACCAATATTCATACCATTTAGATTCAACCTCAGCAGGGTTATATTTATTAGCTAATTCCTCCATTAAATAATGCGTTATAGATTTTTATAAAATTTTACTGCAAATTTAATAAAAAGTGCTTTGTAATTTACATACTTTGATAATTAATTTTTAATGCTCTGTTTTATTCGACTTAAATTAAATTGTTGAAAAGTTATTAAAAACTTTCTATTTCTATGGTAGTCAATACTTTATTTTTGTTAAAGTAGTATATAAGTCGAGTTGCTTTTCGTAGGTATTAAAATTTTATCTATATTTGTGGAGTGATAAAAATTATGTCTTTATGGGAAAGATTATATCTATAGCAAATCAGAAGGGTGGAGTAGGAAAGACCACCACTACTGTGAATCTTGCAGCATCGTTGGCAGTGTTGGAAAAAAAAGTGTTAATTGTAGATGCTGACCCTCAAGCCAATGCATCATCGGGCTTAGGTGTTGATGTTCGTCATTTGAAGAATACGATATATGAGTGTTTGGTGGGGAGTATAGATCCACATGAAGCGATATGTGATACTGATTTGGAAAATTTGAAGATTATTCCTTCACATGTTAATTTGGTTGGAGCAGAAGTCGAAATGGTGCAATTGGAGAATCGCGAAATGTTTATGAAGAATGTTTTGGAACAAATTCGTGATGAATTCGATTATATATTTATAGATTGTTCTCCTTCGTTGGGTTTAATTACTTTGAATGCGTTGACAGCAACTGATTCTACAATTATTCCGGTGCAGTGTGAGTATTATGCGTTGGAAGGTATTGCTCAACTTCTCAGTACAATCAAGTTGGTGAAGTCAAAACTAAATCCAACGTTAGAAATTGAAGGATTTTTATTGACAATGTATGATTCAAGAACCCGCTTAAATAATCAGGTTGTCGAGGATGTTCGTGCTAATTTTCGGGATATGGTTTTTGATACAATTATCCAAAGAAATATTAAATTAAGTGAGGCACCAAGTTTTCAATTGCCTGTGGTTATGTATGATGCTGAGTCGAAAGGAGCATTGTGTTACATGCAGTTGGCAAAAGAGTTTTTGGACAAAAATGAATTAGAAAATAAATAAGAAGCAAAATGGCAGTAAAAAGAGTTGGAGGTTTAGGTAGAGGCATGAATGCCTTGCTCGCTAATGATGACGATATGATTGTTAATGGAGCAAGTTCCATTAACGAGATTTCTATTGCTGAAATAGAAGCAAATTTAGATCAGCCACGAAAGGATTTTGATGAGGAATCTTTGGAAGAATTGGCAGAGTCTATTCGTCAAGTGGGTGTAATCCAGCCTATTTCGTTAAAAAAAGTGGGGAATGGCAAGTATATGATTATTGCCGGAGAACGACGATTCAGGGCTTCAAAATTGGCAGGAAAAACAACTATTCCTGCTTATGTGCGCGAGGTAGATGATGATTTGATGATGGAGATGGCCTTGGTCGAAAATATCCAACGTGAGGATTTGAATGCTATAGAGATTGCTCTTTCTTGTCAAAATTTGATGGAAAAATGTAATTATACGCAAGAACAATTGAGTGAACGTATTGGAAAAAAAAGAGCTACAGTTACCAATTATTTGCGTTTGTTGCGTCTTCCTGCTGATATTCAAATGGCATTGAAAGATAAGAAAATTGATATGGGGCATGCTCGTGCTTTGGTGAGTGTGGAAGATCCTGTTGCTCAATTAAATATCTTTTCTCAAATTTTAGCTGAGGGCTTGTCTGTCCGTAAGGTGGAGGATTTGGTGCGTAATTTGGGAGTGGATAAAAAGCCAAAGGGGAAGAGTTCTCAACTTGATTTGAAAGAGGAATATTCCGAGTTAAAGTCAAGGTTGTCCAATTTATTTTCATCGAAAGTTGATCTTTCTTGTGATGCTAAAGGGAAGGGGAAGATTACTATCTCATTTAAGAATGATGATGAGTTTTTGAAAATTCTTGAATTTTTTGACTCTATTCAAAATCACTAATTTCGTGTTACTAAGGGATTTGAAAATAGTATTGTTGTTTGTTTTCTTTGCCTTTTCTTTTGGAAGTTATGCTTCTAAATTAGAGACGGTGGATTCTTTATCTGTAGAGGAGGATTTGCAAGAAGTGATCGTGAAAGCAGAGTTTGATACGCTCTTGATTGTCGATGAACAACCGGTAAAATCGTCTGAAAATAAACTATCTTTAAGCAGAAGAGAGAAACGTTCAAGTGTAAAAGAACCTTTTTTACCTAACCCTCAGAAGGCAACGTGGTATGCTATCGTTTGCCCTGGTTTAGGTCAAATATACAATAGAAGTTATTGGAAACTTCCCATAGTTTATGGTGGGGTATTAGCCTTTACTTATTTAATTAGTTGGAACGGGCGTATGTATAATGATTATCGAAATGCTTATTTCGATATTTCTGATGATGACCCTGCTACTGATAGTTATTTAGATTTATCTCCTAACTACAAGGGAACTCCGGAAGAGAAGCAGAAATTGACAAATTCTTTAAAAACGAAAACTACTAGTTATAGACGTGCTCGTGATTTAAGTATTTTTGGAAGTGTTGCTTTATATGTTGTGAGTGTAATAGATGCATTTGTAGATGCTCATTTGTATGATTTTGAGGTCTCTAATGATCTCTCCTTTCGAGTGGAACCGGTAATCGAAAATTATTCTATATATAGTTACCGTCCATCCGTTGGTGTTCAATGTTGTTTAAAATTTAAGTGATGATGTTTGTCAAATTTCGTTATTTTTTGATTGCGTTTTTTGTTTGTTTACCAATAAGTTTAATGTCTCAAGATGATTCGACGGATGAAGTTGAATCTGAATCTGATTCTGTTGAAGTTGTTTTGGATTCGACAGCACTAGTTTTGAATAAAGATTCTTTAGATGGGGATGGAATGCCTATCACTTTTGGTAAAAATTTGGATGGATTATTAAGTGTTTTTCATTCTTCTGTACTTCCATCAGATTGTGTTTCGGACTCAATATTACCGGTGTTGTCAGATACTCAATATATAGAACGATTGCAAAAAATTCCTGCTATTATGGAGTTGGTTTACAATCCAATTGTTAAGAGTTATATCGAGTTATATACCGTGAAAAAGCGGAAACAGATGGAGTATATGTTGGGTGTAGGAGCTTACTATTTTCCTATTTTTGAACAGGCATTGGATGCAGCCGGATTACCGATTGAGTTGAAATATCTTCCGGTTATTGAATCTGCTCTTAACCCGAAAGCTTACTCAGTTGCCGGGGCTTCTGGTTTGTGGCAATTTATGTATGGAACAGGTAAGGTATATGGTTTGGTTGGAAATAGTTTGATTGATGAACGTCGCGATCCAATTAAAGCTACGAACGCAGCAGTTCGTTATCTTAGAGACTTACATAATATTTATAATGATTGGTCTTTGGTTATTGCTGCTTATAATTGCGGTCCGGGAAATGTTAATAAAGCGATTAGACGTGCCGGTGGAAAGAGGGATTATTGGGCAATTTATCCTTATCTTCCGCGCGAAACAAGAGGGTATGTTCCGGCTTTTATTGGAGCGACATATGCGATGACTTATTACAAGGAACATGGTATTTGTCCTGCAAAAATTGAGATGCCAATGGTTTGCGATACGGTTATGTTAAATGAACGTTTGCATTTGTCGCAAGTGGCAGAAGTATTAGGTGTTGAACTTTCTGTTTTGCAGAGTTTAAATCCTCAGTATCGTAAAGATATTATTCCGGGTAATGGTACTCCGTATTCACTTTGTTTGCCTCAAGGTCACGTAGATGGCTTTATCTCTTTAAAGGATTCTATATTGAAGCATAAGGCAGACTCTTTTAACGTGAATAGGGTAGTGGTGATTCCGGCTCAGGGTGACCCTTATTATCGAGCAGGAAAGGGTGCTATTGGTAAGGGTGTTTATGTCGTAAAAAAAGGAGATACGCTCTCCGGTATTGCAAAAAGAAGAAGAGTTTCTGTTGCAACAATTAAAAAATGGAACAATTTAAAGTCAGACCGAATCTATATTGGTCAACGTTTGAAGATGAAATAATAACTATTGGTGATTTTTATGGTTAGTTCTATAAATACTCCTTTAAAATTCAAATAGCATAAGTCGTGTGGGGATAAACTTTTCGGTAATATTACTCGATATGATTTGTATAACCCACCTTGAGAAATTTCTTGAGAGGTTGAGATTATTTCAACCTCTTTTTTTCGAAGGTTGAAATTGCTTCTTTAGGATTAGAAATTTTTCTCTGTAATAGTTTAATTTCGTTTTGTTAAAATTATATTGCATCTAAAATTTTTTGAGCAAATTGCGGCAAATAAGGGTCTCTTGCTCCCATTGTCAAAATTACGTCGCCATTCTTACTATTTTTATCTAAATAAGGAATCATATCTTCTTTATTCGCAAAATAGAGTACGTTTGAGGTAAAACGTCTTAGTTCGTTGGCAACCATTTCTGCTGTAATCTCTTTATTTACAGTTCCTCCTGCATAATAAACATCAGACAAGATGAATAAGTCATTGGGCCTTAATACATTTAATACTTCATGAATTAATTCTTTATACATGAACTTTAGAGGTCCATAGCCATGAGGTTGGAACCATGCGATTACTCTCTTTCCTATATTTTGACAAGATTTAATTGCGCATACCACTTCTGCAGGATTGTGAGCAAAGTCATCTATAACAATTTTGTTGTCACTTTTTCCTACAATTTGAGTTCGCCTGTATATACCTTCGTAGGTTGATAATGCTCTTGCTGCGTCAGAAATGTCAATTCCTGTTGCATGGCAAGCGGCTATTGCAGCCAAAGCATTTTCCATGTTATGCTTTCCTATTGCAGATAGGTTCACGAGGGTATCATTGCATTTAAAACGTATAGTGAAGCCATTTTGAGAAAACTCCGTTCCGTTGAATCCCACATTAGGAGTATCTACCCCAAAGTCATATTCCGAGTTTAGGGATAGATTTTTGCTCATCGGATGACTTTGGTTAACAATAAAAGTATGAGTAGTGTTTGCTCTGAAAGTTTCAAATAGTTGAATTAATTCAGAAAATTCTTTATGGTCTCTATCCATGTTTAGTAAGAGTGCAATTTCTGATGTGTAATTTACAATTGAACCATCAGATTCGTCTGCTTCAATAACCAACCAATCACTTTTACCGTTGTATGAGTTTCCAATTAGACCTTGTTTTTGAAGGGCGGTTAAGCCTGCTCCGCTCATTAATGAAGGAGATTTTCCACATTGATTTAGTATATGGAAAATCATTGCAGTTGTAGTCGATTTTCCTGATGTGCCACCAACTGAGATAGTCCTTTTTGTTCTTGATATTGAGGCTAATAGATCTGAACGTTTGATGACTTTTATATTTAACGATTTAGCTTTGATAAGTTCTAAATTTGTATCTTCTATGGCTGTAGAAATTACGATTACATCAATAGTTTCGTCAATACCGCTTCCATTTTGGTTGTAACATTTTATACCTAGGTCTTCAAGTTGAGTTTGAATGGTCATTTTTTCGCCGGTAAATAGTCGGTCGCTTCCCGAAACATTTTTGCCAATTCCTCTCAGATATTGGGCAATTGCGCTCATTCCTGTTCCTGCTATTCCTATAAAGAAAAAATGGTTATACTCTGAAAATGTCACCATAACGAAATTATTTTTTGATTAAACTTCGATTTCTTATAAAAAACAAACCTGTTATAATTGTGTTTATTATGATTTGTGTTCTATTTGCTTTTATTATACTGAAACTGTTTAAAAATATACGAATAATCGTCTCTTGGGGATTTTTGATTAAAGCGTTATAGTTCGGCTTTTTTCTCAAATAATCTAAAGACTAATTTAAACACTTTCTTACATTGTACTATGTTTTTTTACTACTCTAATGCAAATATAATTAATTATTTCTTGATTAGTATAGGTAAAAACTCTTTTTTCTTAACAAAAAATTTATATATAAACAACTAAATTTATAAGGTTGTTTATTATTGTGTTTATCAGTCTTTTAGGTTAGATGTTTTGATTAAATCGTTTTAAAACAAGGAGGGTGTATCAAATTCATTTTTTGAGACACCCTCTTTTGTAAAATACAGTTATGTAAAACTTATATTTCTAATTTACTTGTTGCTTACATCTCTAAATAACTTTGGAACTTCTCCATATTGAGGAAGTTTTCCGTCCCACTTTTCAATGTACATTTGCTGAATAATAAGAGGAGTTAATGCTGATGACTTTAATTCATTAACTTTTTTCTCAGCCTCTGCAGCAATAATTTTAGCCTTAGCTTCAGCTTCAGCTTGGCGTAATTTATTTTCAGCTTGGTATGCCTCTTGAGTTGTTCTGTTTTTAGCATCAATAGCATCTTTTAGTGATTGAGGTGCAGTAATGTTAGAAGTTAATTGCTGAAAAATGAAGCCTTCGTCATTTAATTCGTCGATAAGCATTTTCTGAACAGCCAATTCAAACTCCTGTCTATTACTAATTAGTGAATCAGAAGGGAATTGGTTGGCTACAATACGATAACTATCCATAATTACATTTCTAATGTAACCATTTTCTAGTTCACCTAAACTCCTACGATATTGACGAAACATTTGAGGTACCAACTCTCTGTTAACATAGTAAGAAAACGTAGGATCAACAGTAAACTCAGAACCATCCTTTGCATTCACATAGAAGGGAGTATAATCTTTTACTTGTGTAAAAGTTGGAAATTCATGGATTTGTGTAAATAAAGGAAGGTAAAACACCCAACCTGTAACTTCGGTTATGTCGTCAACACCACGATTATCACCCACAAGGTTTACTTTTATGCCAACGCAACCGGCATCTATTCTTTCAACACCTACAAAAAACTTGCAGAATGTAAATGTTCCGATAAGAATGATAAATACGATTAATATTACTCTAAATGATTTCATGTTACAATATGATTAAAAGAATTAAAATGAAAGATATTATTACTATTTCTAAACTATCAATCTTAAGTCTATTGCCAATTTCTATACTAGGTAAGAATTGAAATGTTTGGTGCAATTTGTTATTGATTCCCTTGTAGATGGATAAGATTTTTTTTATTCTTGGAAATGTTTTGTCTTCGTATAATTGTAATTTCCAACCTAATATATAGAAAAGTAAAAAGAGAGCTAAAATTAATCTTACTATAATAGAAAAATCAAATGAGTTTGTTGCAACATCTGCTTTCCCTCCTAATAGTACGACTATTAATACGAGTGCAATAGATAATAAGATTACATCTAATTTTTTCATGATGACAATTGGTTATATAATTTCAGCATGAGTCACAACTATATATTGTAAACCTGTTGTTTACGAAAGATAATATAGTTTTGATTAAGATTTACGTCAACACTCATAAGCCTTGATAGGAGATTTTTTATATTCTCGAATCAATTTATAGAAATGTTTTAAGTTACAAGAATGACTGCTAAGATAAAAAAAATAGGTGCAAAAATAATTTACACCTATTTTATTATTAAATGAGTTTAAATTAAGCAAGCTCAGCAAAGAACTTGATAGTTCTAACCATTTGAGAAGTATAAGAGTTCTCGTTGTCATACCAAGAAACAACTTGTACTTGGTATGTATCTTCGTCGATCTTAGAAACCATAGTTTGAGTAGCATCGAACAAAGAACCGAACTTCATACCGATAACGTCAGAAGAAACGATTTCATCCTCAGTATAACCGTAAGATTCGTTAGCAGCTGCTTTCATTGCTGCGTTGATACCTTCTTTAGTAACGTCTTTACCTTTAACAACAGCGATCAAGATAGTAGTAGAACCTGTTGGAGTAGGGATACGTTGAGCAGAACCGATTAATTTACCGTTCAATTCAGGGATAACCAATCCGATTGCTTTAGCAGCACCAGTTGAGTTAGGAACGATATTTTGAGCACCTGCACGAGAACGACGAAGATCACCTTTACGTTGAGGACCATCCAAAATCATTTGGTCTCCAGTGTAAGCGTGAATAGTTGACATAATACCTGATTGGATAGCAGCATATTTGTTCAAAGCATCAGCCATTGGAGCCAAGCAGTTAGTTGTACAAGAAGCAGCAGAGATAATCTTATCATCTGACTTCAATGTGTTGTGGTTTACGTTGTAAACGATAGTAGGAAGGTCATTTCCAGCAGGAGCAGAAATAACAACTTTCTTTGCTCCAGCGTTGATATGAGCTTGTGCTTTATCTTTTGAAGTATAGAAACCTGTACACTCAAGAACTACGTCAACGTTGTATTTAGCCCATGGGCAGTTGTTAGCGTCAGCTTCTTTAGAGATTTTGATTTCTTTTCCATCAACGATGATTGAATCTTCAGTAGCAGAAACTGTGTGTTTTCCTTCTCCGAATTTTCCTGCGAAACCACCTTGTGCAGTATCATATTTCAAAAGGTGAGCAAGCATTGCAGGGCTTGTCAAGTCGTTGATTGCAACTACTTCATAACCATCTGCTTCAAACATTTGACGGAATGCAAGACGACCGATGCGTCCGAAACCATTAATAGCAACTTTTACCATTTTTTTTAAATTTTGTTATGTTAAACAATAATTAAATCTTCTTCCTAATTTCTTACTTAAAGTCACAATAGGCTAAAAACAACCACAACCCGACTTGCATGATACGACAAGCAGGGTCACCATTATTATTAAGGCTATTTTTAAATATTGACACATATTATGCTCTTTCTTCAACTTGTTGAGTTTCGTTATTTAACTCTCCGTAACCCGGACATAACTGTTGTTTGCATGAGCCCATAAGTGCTAATAACATAGTGGCTGCAATAATTACCTTTACTAATTTCATATTTTTCTAAGTGTATTAAGTTTAAAGGGTCACCCCTAATTTTGTTAATTTCTTATTCTGTCTGTAAATATCATTACTATAACGATGCCAGTTTTCAATTCTCTTTATAGTAAATTCATCTTCGATATTTACATGTTGTTGTTTGAACAATAGAAATTTCTTCTATATCTAATATTCCACTGCAAATTTAAATTTTTTATTTAATAATGGAATACTTTTTTTTAAAAAAAATATTACTTGTTGAAAAATAATCTGTATAGTCTCTTTTTTCTTCTTTGAAGTTTGCTTTACCTTAATTGTTTTTCTCCATTCCTTTTTATGTATGAAATGGATTGTATGACCATCAATATCATAAGTGGATAAAAAGTTATATGAAATACTTGTATGTTGAAAATTCCTATAATCAATGCTATTGTTATAGTGGCTAAATTAAAATATTGGTACTTTATTCCCAAAATTCTAAATTTCTTAAATGGTACCAATATTGCAAAGATAAGCTGTAAAGGGTTGCACCAAAGAAGATTAAAATTTAGAGATGTGCAAGGATGCTCTGAAAAGAATGTAAGAAAAAAGATTAGAGAGCCAACAATTCCATATATACCAAATAAAAGTATATCCATAGGTCTTTGATTCCACCTTCTGTAACCTATAATGATTAGCGTTATAAGTACAAACGATACAACGAATAGTATTAAGGTAGGGGAGTAGTTATTTTTATCAATCGTTTTTTCTTCAGGAGTTACTCTTATAAGACTATTTGTTATTATCGGAACCTTGTTGCCTGAACTATCTATTCTTGTTGCTTGTTCCATCGCTTTATGTAATTCAATTGGAAGAAACATCATTAAACTATCGCTAACAACTTTATCTGTTTCTCTTCCTAAACATAAGTCAATTCCTACAGTAAACCATGGAAGGCCTGCTGTTAGTTCATGAATGATATTTCGATAAGTTTTCTGATTGTTAAATATTGGATATTCTATGTTTTTTATAGTTTTCTCAATCATCTTTCTTGGTCGAGTGGCACAGTTGTCGTAGAAAAAGTTGTAGCGGTAGTAACAATTTTCCGGACGACTATTTATTTCTAAGTTTTTTGCAATTTCATTAGCTTCTTCTTCGGAAAGGTTTAATATCTGTTCATACAAATATACATTTTTTCTCTGTGCACTTCGTATTGAACTCCAAATTTCCTCGTTGCAATCTACTTTATAATCGGTTTGTCCTGTGACAAAATTATATAGAAATCCTTCCCCAAAGGAGAATACCCCATAATTATATACTTTGTCGTCTTGTTCTGTTTTTACCCGTATGGCAGAGTGCCCCCATACGGTATAAATAGCATTATTGCATGCTGTACTTGTTAACAGACTAACTTGAGTTTTTGCTTCGACAAAACTTACTATGGTAAAAAAGGAAAGAAGTAGAATAATAATTCGTTTCATAGTTGGAACCAAATTACTTTATGACGATTCGTTGCACTTTGTCGTTAACTTTTACGACATAGAATCCTTTCTTTAAATCGAGTTGAATCCGTTCTTCTTGGGATTTTATGAGATAAGAAAGGACGTTTTCTCCTAACATATTCATAATGTCCACCTTTTCATTTTCTTTGGCATTGAGGATGTATAGTATATTATTGTACACTCCAATAGTGATAGATAAATCCTTGTTTGTAGAATTTATCTCCACATCTTGTTGCCCCATCTCTTGTGCTAAAAGAGTGAAATTTGAGGTGACTGCCAATGCAAATAATAATATGAACGTATATATTTGTTTCATAAAGTTTTTATTGATGGCAAATATATGCTTCGTTTTCTTTATTTCCAAAAAAGTTCGCTTTTTTTTTATTTTTTCACACAATATTTTATTCTATTTTAAGTTTATCACTCTTTTAAAGCAACTTCTATAAATTACGATTTTCTATTTACGGATTATAAATTCGGTTTCGGATGCTTTTGAATTTATTTTACTCATCTGGTTTATACTCTTTTAGTTTTGATGTCCGTATCGTTCCGTTTACGTGCGTGTTCCTTTTCTCGTCATGGCAAAGTAGAAACAAGTTTCACTTTGCTCATTGGACTTTACGAATATGTTCAAGAATGCAATCAACCTAAGCAAAATACTCTTCAAAATCAACTCGATCTAATTTATAGAACCTGCCTAAAGTCTATTTTTACTTCTTTCAAATGATGGATTTGTTTAAGGATGAAATTTTTCGTAATTGTAAATTAAATCTCTCCATTCTTTAGATATTTGTAATGAAGTGTTGGTTTTAGGATCAAATCCGCACATGATTGTTCTACAAACTGATTTAACAGATTCGGTATTTTCATCGTATAATACTTGAACCAATTTAACACTTTTATTGCCAATCTCGTAAATTTTTGTCTTTACAACGATGGCGTCATTCATGAATATGGGTTGCACGAAATCGACATTGAGGTTTACGATGACCAATTCGGCTCCATTCCAATCTATCACTTGGTTTTTCAAGGCTTCAAAATATTTTACTTTACCTAAATCAAAATAACTCAGTTGAACGGCATTATTTACGTGTCCGATTACATCCACATCGTTAAAGCGAATTTGTATAGCTTGTTGGTGGTTAAATTCAATTTGATTGATATCCAATAGAGTATGGTCCATTTTATATAAAAATTATGTCGTCTATGATTGAGTCATTGACGTGATTGTTAAGTGTTTTGATTAATTCTTTTCTTCTGTATAAAAGGTCGTTTTTTGCCATGGGAGAACCTATTTTTACAAAGAGTTTTCGGTTCTTAATAAAGATTCGTTCTGTCTCTTTTCCTATTGTTGCTCCTACTGCAATTTCCCAATGTTCAATAATTTGGGCTTCTCCTAATTTGCTTCGGAATCGCTCTTCCTTCAGAATATCTTTTAAGATTTCTTTTATTGGCTGAAAATCAGTTCTTTTCATGACGTTGTTTGTGCGGTGAGTCTATTCTTTGCAATTTTGAGATAATGTTGATTTACAGGTAATTCCTATAAATTGTGATGGTGAGAATTTAAAATTCCGGTTTTGCGGAAACTTGAAAAAGATTTTATCTTGACTTCTAATTTATAGATGAGTTCTATAAATTCACCGTTTATAATTAAAAAAAATAAATCAAGCGGCGAACTTTCCAGTACTTTTTGAATTTATAGAACCCACCTTTAGAAATTACCATTTACAAGCCTAAATTGATTAGTATCTAAAAGAAACAATTGCCATTATGCTGTTATTTCTTGCTTTCATTTCGTGGTATTGATTAGAGAATAAAGTGTCAAAGAATCCCATTTGGTATGCAACCATAAATGACAGTTTATTTACTTCTACACCGGTTTGGATTTTTCCTCCAACATCAAATCGTCTGTATCCATAATCGTTATCCTCTGAGAAGGTGCTAATTAAACTTAAACGTTCTCCTTGCTCAACGTAGTTGAATTTTCTGTCTCCTGCAACACCGCAAGCGAAGTAGGGTCCAACCATTAATTTCCATGCAATATCACCTTCTAAGGGAATTGATAGACCATACATTACCGGCCATTCTAAGTAAAACAGATTTGCTTTACAACTCTCATTATCATAAATTTGCCAAGGTCCTCCATCTTTAATCCATTCATTACCTTCGAATTTACATCCTTTTCTTGTAAAGGCCATTCCAACTTCTACGAATGAGTATTTTCCAAAATTAACATCTAAATCTACTCCAAAAGTAAATCCCAATAACCCACTTTTCCCGTACGGATCATAGGCATTTCCCCACTGGTCTGCATATCCAATTCCAAAATCAAACCCAAATTGAACAGTTTTTTTTGATTTGTAATAACTATTTTCTTCTGCAGAGACTGTAATAAATGTCCCGCAAAGTAATGCGATTAACAATAAAATTTTTTTCATTTTTTTCTTATTAAATTTATACTAACATTTAAATTTTACTACAGTTATTCCTGCCCCTCCAAATTGAATATGTTCGTCTGCAAAGGAGCTAACGGCCGGTATGGTTTTAAGGTATTTCCTTATCAATTCTCGTAATATTCCAGTTCCGGTTCCATGTAAAATTCGGACTTGCTCTACGTTGACGATTATAGCATCATCAATGAAATAGGTTACAGCTTGTAACGCTTCATCTCCTCGCATACCTCTAACGTCTATTTCTCTCTTGAAATTTAAATTTCTTTCTCTTATATCTTCAATAGTGGAAGAGACGATATAGGAGTTTTTATTCCGGTTCTCTTTTTTTATTTTGTTGTTGCTGACAATTTCAAGTTGATTTAATTTTGCAGGAAGTTTAAATTGTCCTAATGCAATCACAACATTATCTTTTTTTATTTCAATAACTTGGCCATATCCCCCCTGACCTTTTACTCTGACGGTTGAGCCGATTTTTATTGATTCTTTTTCCTCTTTCCCGGAAGTTTTTTCTTTCCCCTTTTTTAGTTTGCGCAATCTTTCGATTCTTTTATTAAAAGCCGTATCATCCATTTCCTCAGAATCAAAATTTTCCTTAAACTGTTCAAACTCTTTACGAACTTCTTTTGTCTGAATCTTTTCTGCTTGCGCTTCTTTTATTTTCCGAATTGTATTTTCAATAGCTGAATTAGCTTGTTCCAATAGCCGTTTTGATTCTCGTTTAGCCTCTTTCATTGCCTCCTTTTTTTCCTTGGCAAGAAGAGTCAATTCTTGTTCATATTTTTCGGTTATCTCTTCAAGACGTTTTTCTTTTTGTCTGATATTTTGACGTTTCGCTTCCCAATAACGTTTGTCGCGAACAATATCTTGGAGATACTTATCCATATCCACAAGATCTTTTCCAGCCTTTTCTGTTGCTTCGGCTATGACGCTTTCAGGCAATCCTATTTTTCTCGCAATTTCAATGGCGAATGAACTTCCCGGATTACCTATTTCTAATCGAAAAAGAGGTTGCATTAAATGTCTGTCATACAACATAGCTCCATTTATAATCCCCTCATTTTCTTCTGCGAAATTTTTAATGTTTGTGTAGTGAGTTGTTATTACGCCAAAAGCTTTTTTTTGATTAAAATGGTTGAGAAGCGATTCCGCAATTGCTCCTCCAATATTGGGTTCTGTTCCACTTCCAAATTCATCAATTAGTAGCAAAGAGCGATTATCACAATTCCTAACAAAATATTTCATGTTAGTTAAGTGAGAACTATAGGTGCTTAAATCGTTTTCTATGGATTGTTCATCTCCAATATCTATCAAAATAGCATGAAATATGCCCATTCTACTTGAAGAATGCATTGGAACTAATAGTCCGGCTTGCATCATAAATTGTAGTAGTCCAACTGTTTTCAGGCATACCGACTTTCCACCGGCGTTTGGACCAGAAATAATCAAGATCCGGTTCTCGTTACATAGTTTAATATCCAAAGGAACAACCTCTTTTCCTATTTTTAAATGATTTAGGTATAATATTGGATGAATTGCAACGCTCCAATCAATGATTGGAAGTTCTTGTATGGATGGCAATGTTGAGTTCGTTTCAACCGCCAATAGGGCTTTTGCTCTTATAAAATCGATTGTGCCGAGAAAGTCAAAAGCTTCTGTTAGTTGATCTGAGTAGGGACGAATCTCATTGGTTATCAGAGTTAAAATTTTAATGATTTCTCGTTTTTCATCCGCCAATAGTTCCCTTATTCGATTGTTTATTTCGACAGCAACGTCCGGCTCAATAAAAACAGTTTTTCCTGTCGCAGATTCGTCATGAACAATACCTCTGATTTTTCTTTTGTGAGCAGGAGGCACGGGAATTACCAATCTTCCATCTCTCACAGTCGGATTAACATCTTGGTCAACATAGCCTTCCGACTTTGCGTGATGTAAAATTTTCTGAATAGCCCGTGAAATACTACTCTTTTCCTCTTCAATGTTTCTTCTAATATTTTGTAATTCCGGAGAGGCATTATCTTTTATTTCTCCAAATTTATCTAAAATATGGTCAATTGATTTTACAATAGCAGGGAAAGTGTCAATCTCTCTGGATAGATTTTTTAGATAAAAGAAATCGCACTCCTCTTTTTGATTAAAAAAGGTAACAATCTTTCCAATTGTATGTAAGGAACATCTTAATTTGAATAGTTCTTGAACTTCAATAAAAGTACCTTCTGTTGCTATTTTAGATAGGCTTTCATGAATATCATAGTATGAGTCTATGGGAAAATCCTCTTCATTAACAAGAATTTTTACAAATTCATTTGTTAGGTTAAGTTGTTCAAGAATCCATTCGTGATTAGTTGAAACGGTAATTGCATCCACCTTTTTTGTTCCTAAAGGGGATAGACAATTGTTAACTAAAAGCAGTCGGATCTTATCAAATCCTATTTTTGTTTCAACGTTAGTAGTGAAAACCATATCTAAATCTCTGTTGTTATAGAGTGGGACAAAGATAATTAAAATCTATGAATATAATTGAAATTTTTGAGGATTGTATTTCAAGGTATGGAAGTAATCCTATGATAATGGAGAAACAAAATAACGAATATCTTTCACTCTCATACCAAGATGTATATAATAGAGTGAAAAAGTTTTCTATTGGCTTATTGGCTCTTGGAATAAAGCCGGGAGATAAAGTTGCGTTGTATGCTGATAGTGGAACAGATTGGTTAGTAGCAGAATTGTCCTTATTTTGTGTCAAAGCAATAGTTGTTCCAATATCACAATCAATGGCAGATGAGCAAGAGTTGAAACTTTGTTTACATCATTCTAAGTGCAGAGGTATAGTAGTTTCTGAAAAATTATATGCTCCAATTTCTAAAATGAAAGATTCTCTTCCAAATCTTAATCTTATTATTCTATTAGCAGAGTATTTCGGAAATGAGTTTGATGTAGTCTCTTCTGAGAGAGTTTATGCATTAGGTCGAGATTTATATGAAGCCAAGAATGATGAGTTGTCAACACTAATTCGTTCCATCTCTTATGACGACGTGGCGATGATATATTATGCAGATGTTCAATCTAAAAAAGAAGGAGTGTTATATACCCATCGAAATTTGATAACACAAGTAGATCAAATGTCATTTTTAATGCAAATAGGGGAGTGGAAGCGCTCTTACATGATGTTGCCATGGAGTGATATATATGTTCACCAAATTTCGTTGATGTTGATTATGTTTAATGGTTCTACCATTGTTGTACCTAAAGTTTCTGTAGATTGTTTTTGTTATTCGTTTTTCAGAGATTTACATGATATTCGGCCTAATTTTGTCTATTTATCTTTATCCGCAATTAAAACAATTAAAAATAGGATAGAGGAGGTTATTGCACATTATGGTAAATTCTATTTATTGTTATTGGAAAAATATATGAAGTTGGTGGAATCAACTATTTTGCGCTCTTCAGGGTATTGGGATTTCAAATTAATGGGGGTATTATCTCCATTTGCCAAGATTATGGATGCCTTAATATGTAAGAAGATTAGAGAGGCTTTAGGAGGTGATATTGAGTATTTTATCTTAAGAGGACCTTTTTTAGATAGGCAAACGGAACTGTTTTTTTTGTCGATAGGAATTCCTATTTTAAGAGGATTTGGGACAGTCATGAGTAGTTCGTTGGTATCATTAAATTTCAAAACAAATGATTGTTATAAATTAGGTTCTTCTGGTAAGCCATTTCACAATACATGTTTAAAAATAGTTGACCCGTTAAATAAGAAACCCTTGTCTGCAGGGAAAATCGGTGAAATATATATTCAATCCGAATCTATCGTAACAACAGATTTAAAAGATACTAAGAATCCCATCCCAAAATCAGATACGGGGTGGTATTCTACTAAGTGGTTGGGGTTGATGGATTTGGATGGTTTTTTATTTGTTGATGGAGCTCAACACTCTTATATGACAAATTCTACGGGTGAAAAATTCTCACCCCATCCGGTTGAGGTCGCATTTTATCTTCGTTCGCCCTATATAAGTCAATGTTTTTTGTCCAATACCGGTATGGATTTTTCAGTTATGTTGGTTGTACCCAATAGGCAAGCTATCATATCAAATCTGAATACTTCTTTAAGAGACGAGCAAAAAGTTCGAGAGGCAATACGATTATTGTATGCATCACTAAGAAAAATAGGTTCAGAATTAAAAGAGGAATTTTCAAGTTTATCTTTACCCATTACGTTTGTCGTTTTAGGAGAAAAGATAGAGTCTCGCAAGAATGGAGAATACTATTGTGAAGAGATAGATCCTATTGTTGTAGAGCAATTATATAAGAAAGAGATAAAATATGCCTATTCAGTACAAGCAAAAAATCCCTATAATCCTAAGAATCTGCGGAATATGTTTAAATTGTTGAGTAGAGGAAAGGAAAAAGTAAAAGAGTGATACAATTCCTTTAAGTATATATTAGTGAAGACGCACTAATGAGGCATTATCGAAAATCGAGTTTTATTGCTTTTTTTTACCGATTTTCTTTGCAATGAAAGAGGGTATATCTATTTTAAGACACCCTCTTTCTTAACTTTGTCATCTTTATTATACGAAGTTTAAGCTATCGAATCAAAGTAATTTCGCCTCTACGTTCACCCTCCTTTTCGAGCCCTTTGTAGTTGCTACGATATTTTACCACGTATCCGTAAACACCCCAAGGACAAGGTTCTCCTTTGAATGTACCATCCCATGCATCATCTTTACTATATCCTTCGAATACCACGGTACCAAGACGGTCATAGATTCTAAATTCAAATTCGGTCATGTATTCAGTACCCATAAATCGGAATTGATCGTTCACATTATCGTTATTTGGAGTAAATGCGCTCGGTGCCCAAAAATCTTTCCAAACGTAGATGAATGCAGTATCTTTGTATTCACAACCTTTGTCATCGACAGCAATGATCTTTACTTCAAATGAGTCTTGAGTAACAGCTGTGTAGGTAAAGTTAACATCTTTTCCTCTTATCGGATTTATTTCGTCACCTGTAATCCATGTCCAATTATTTGTTATAGGTTTAATACCTAAGAAACCAACAACACGATTATCAGCATCAATTATACGAGGTGTGATATCGTACTCCATTTCTTCAAAAGTCAGTGGTTCGACAGTTAATGTATCTGTATTAAAGCAACCAAAATCATCTGTTCCGGTAACGACAAATGTTGTTCTTTCAAAAATAGTAACATCTGTAACGTCAGAAGGAGTAACAGGAACATCATCAATATCATTGTTGTCAGGATTACTTTCCCAAACCAAAGAGTTAGCACCTCTTGCAGTCAAACTGACAATAGTACCCGTTTCCGGACAACCATTTCTGCTATAATCAGCGACAATTTTAGGAATATCTCTTGCTTCCACGACTTTAGAGACTCTATTAGAGCAGCCATTAGAGCTATATCCGGTTACACTGTAGCTAATGGTATTAGCAATCTTTTTAGTGATACTCTTTGTTTGCTCTCCAGTTGACCAAATGTATCGAACAGCACCATCAGCAGTAAGTGTTACAAAGTCATTTCTACAAGTAGCAGAATCTCCGGAAATTACTACTTTAGGAGACGGCTTAATTCTTGTTTCGATTTCTAACTCTGAAGAACACTTACCGAGAGTACCGATAAGAGTTACTTTATCCATAATATTGGGTTCGAATTCAAATGGATTATCAGTAGAATATTTATTGCCTAATTTCCAACGATAATTTTCAGCCCCTTCTCCGGTCAACGATATCTTTTCTCCTTCACAAACTTCGACATTACCGCGATACGTAAGTTCAGGAGGATTTATTGTTTTGATAGATTTCTGAGCAACATTTTCGCATCCATGTTCGTCAATACCTTTGACAAATACGAATGTAGGTTGATTAATTGGAATATTTAATGCAACATTATTATTTGTAACAAATTTATCGTAGCTCGCACTACCGGTACTCCAATAGTATGTTTCTCCATCACCGGAAGCAGTCAAACTAATAGGAGAGTTTTCGCATACCTCTTCGTCACCCAATATTTCAAATTTAGGTTTCGGATTAACTCTAACTTGGATTTCTTTTGAGTTAGAGCAGCCATTTTCTGCAGTACCTGTCAAGATATACTTCGTACTCTTGGTAGGGAATGCCTCCAAAATATTATTACTAATACCGGTATTCCATTGATAAGTTTTAGCTCCTTTCGCTTCCAATACCAATTTATTACCTTCACAAACCACTGTATCACCTTGGAATGAGACATCCGGCAGAGCAAGAACCTCTATAGGGATATTAATTGAATCGGAGCAACCATTTGTGGTTCCAACAACTTTGTAGATAGTTGAAACTTGAGGTTGATCTGAGATTTGGTTTGTAGTAGAATTGTTAGACCATAAATACTCATTTGCCCCGCTTGCAGTGATGGATACAAACTCTCCGTAGCATATTGTATCCGGAGCTTGATAAGTTAATTTAGGGTAATCTACTTTTGTTACATTATGAGTAGCAATAGCCATGCATCCGTTGGTATCTTTAGCAGTCACAATATAGGTTGTTGACTCCTTGATAATTTCAGATAATGTTTCCCCGGTAGTATTATTGCTCCAATTGTAAGTACATCCTTCGTTTCCAACAGCAGTTAAAGTAATCAAACTTTCATAGCAAGCATAATTATCACCCTTGATTGAAATATTAGGGAGAGGATTCACTTTGACTGTGTAACTAGCTGTGTCTTTACAATTGTTTTCATCAGTACCGGTTACAATGTAAGTTGCAGTACTCATAGGAGTCATAGTTAACTTGTCAGACTGAAGACCTGTGCTCCAAGCATAACTTTTTGCACCATGAGCGACGAGAGTTACCTGTTTATTGATACAAATTTCATTTGTACCGGAGATGTTAACATCCGGCAATGCAAGGACGTTAACCGGAATATCAACTGTTGTACTACAATTTTCGGTAATACCAATAACGGTGTAAGTTGTATTCTCTTCTGGAGAATCGGAGTAAGTATTACCGGTAGAACCATCCTGCCAAATGTATTGAGAAGCACCAATTACGCTAATATTAGCCATCGTACCAAAACATACACTGGTAGGAGCCGTATGAGTTATTACAGGATACTCTTTCTTACGAATTGTTTTGGAAGCAGTTGATTTACAATTATACTCGTCATATCCAATTACAACGTAAGTTCTTGTGTTAGTTACTTTAGGAGTGATGGATTGAGTATTTTCATTTGTATTCCATAAATAAGTTAAACCTCCGTTTGCAGTAAGAGTAGTGATGCTATCTGCACAAACAGCATCAGGACCATCAATAGAGATAATTGGAAGCGGATGAACTGTAACCAAGAATGTATCAGTAGATTCACAACCATTTATGTCTCGTCCTGTTACATTAAATGTAGTAGTTCCATTTGGAATAATAGTGATTGAATTTTGAGTATCTCCGGTATTCCATAAGTAAGTGCTTGCACCTGAAGCAGACAATGTAACAGGATCATTTGTACAGATGTCCTTTTGATTTCCTGTTATTGTTACATTAGGAAGAGACCATACTTTAACGTTTGTGCTTGCTGTTGTAGAGCATCCGCGAGTTGTTCCGGTTACGGTGTAAGTGGTATTGTTTTGAGGCTCATCAATAAATGAGTTGCCGGTAGAACCATCTTGCCATTCATAATCAATTGCTCCGGACACTACGATTACAGCTTTCTCTCCGTAGCAGATAGCTTCTTGATGATTGAATTCCAATACCGGATAAGGTTTGCTTCTTACAGTGTAACTTTTAGTTGTTGTACAACCATTATTGTTGGTTGCGGTTACTTCAAATGTAGTGTTTTGGTCGATTACCGGATAGATGGTATCGGAAGTAGAATTTAGATAATTCCATACATACGATAATTCCTGCTCACTTTCTACCCAGACCGTATCCACATCGCCTTCGCAAATTAAATCATTACCTTTAATTTCGAATTCCGGTAATTTATTAATTTGTATTGTGTATGTTCCTGTATTTTGACAACCAAATTCATCTGTTCCGGTCACTTTATATTCGGTATTGCTCATTGGTGTAACAACGATTGATTCTCCGATTAAACCTGTATTCCATGAATAAGTTTCTGCACCATTTGCAGTCAATTTGATAGAATCTTGCAAGCAAATTGCAAAAGTGCTGTCAAGGGTAGTAATCGTTACATCCGGAAGAGCTCTTACAATTACTGTTTCTGTTGCTTTTGTAGTACAACCGTTTGTAGTTCCGTAAACCGTGTATGTAGTATCATTTTTAGGAGTGTCGGCAAAACTTCTATCAATTTTTCCACTCTCTTTTGTTCCCCATACATAATTGTTTGCACCTTCTGCAGAAATGATTGCAGATTGTCCGAAACACACATATTCAGGAGCATCGATTGATACAATAGGGTATGGTTTTGATTGAATTAATATAGAATCGCTATTCTTACAACCATTAATATCCGTCAATGTAACCTTGAAGTAAGTAGTATCCAATACCTCTTCTTTTACAATTTGATCTGTTTTTCCATTACCCCATAGATAATTTGTGATTGTAAATTCATCGCTACTTTCAGCTTTCAATTCAACACTATCTCCTTCACAGATATTTTTTTCACCGATGATATTTACAATAGGAAGAGGATTAACAATGAGATTAAATGTATCACTGTTTTGGCATCCATTTGCACCTACACCTTTAACGATATATTGTGTAGAACCAAGAGGTTTAACTACGATAACGTCGTTCTCTTCTTTGGTATTCCAAGTATAAGTTTCTCCTCCGATAGCCATCAATTTCAGTGAGTCGTAACGACAAATCATTCCTATGCTATTCTCCGATGCAATTAGGATGTTAGGAAGATCTTTTTTGCCAATTTTTATTGTGTCTGTTGATGTACAACCATTGGATGTACCTTCCACAACGAATAACGTATCTTTTGTAATTTCTACGCTACGATAGTTCTTTGTACTATTGTCATCCCATAAATATTCGGCAGCACCTTTGATGGAGATGTTGATTTTAGAACCATAACAAACAGAATCAGGAGCATTAGGAATTAAAGTAGGATGCTCTATTGATGTCACCGTGTATGATGTTTCATATTTACATCCATTATCATTAGTTCCTATTACATAGAATGTTGAATCTTTTGAAGAAATCGGAGCCTCTATGCTTGTTCCCTCTATACCATTTCTCCACTCGTAATGAACAGCTGATCCAGATACGCTAAGAGTAACAGTAGAATCTAAACAAACCGCTCTTGCTCCATCAATCTTAATATCCGTAGGAAGTGCATTAACTTTAACTTCAAATTCTTTTTGCGACTTACAATTATTGATGTCTGTTGCAGTTGCATAGAATGTTTTAGTTATAGTCGGAGTCTCGTATGTGGTATCGTTTGAGCTTCCGCTATGTTTCCACTTATATGTTAACACCTCATTATTTTTAGGATAAGTGAATAATTTAGCAGTATCATTCAAACATATAGCAGAATCTCCATCAATTCCAAATTCAGGCAATTGCCATATAGCAATAGAAATTGCAGTGTCGCTTGTACATCCGTTAGTTGTTCCTGATACGATAAATGTTTTTTCTTCATTGATAATTTCTGAGTAAGAATTTTCTGTTGAGTTATCGCTTTCCCAAACATACTCATCAGCACCGCTCATGTAAATTACAACTGGAGAACCAATACAAACGGTATCTTTACCGGTGTTTGTTCTGTAAGATAATACAGGGAACTCTTTTACATATACATTGAATTCGGCGGTAGATTGACAATTGTTGTTGTCTGTAGCCAATACTGTAAATGTTGTATCGTTGCTACTGATTGTAGGATTGTAAGTAGCTCCACTCATTAAAATTTCGTTACCATTTATCCATTGGAAGGTGGCTTCTGTTTCTGATTTTGCCTCCAATGATGCGTTTTCATCGCGACATACATAAGCATCTCCTTCGATATTAACGATAGGAAGTGCATTAACATTGATTGTAATTTCTCCTACATTTTTACATCCATGAATATCATATCCGGTTACAGAATAATAGTTTTCTCCCACTTTATTAGGTACAACAATTACTTCATCGGCTGTAACACCATTGTGACTCCATCTGTATTTTCCTGATACTCCATTCTTTCCTATTAATTGTACAGAATCTTTGTAACAAATTGTGTTATCTGATGCTTCAATCTCTATGTTAGGAAGATCCCAAACCTTAATGGTTGTATCAATCTTGCTAGTACATCCATTGGTTGTACCTTCTACAGATACAGTAATCTCTTGGGTTATGTTGTCAATGGTTATGAAATTCTTTGTGGATCCATCAAACCATTTATAACCATTGTTTGCTCCTGAGACATACAATGTTTTAGAACCACCATAACAAACAGTGTCGTTATCGATTCTTAGTTGAAGAACAGGGTATTCTTTAACACCCACCTTGATGCTCTTCATGCTCTTACATTGATTATTATCTTCTCCCCATACGTTGAATATTGTATCGGTTGCAATCGCAATAGTATATGAACTATTGTCAGAGTAGTTATCTCCATCCCATAGGTATTTTAAATCCTCGTTATCTGCTGTAATTGTGGTTTCTGTACCTCTACATACAGGAGTTATAGTACTCAATTGGAATTGAGGGAGTGGATTAATAGATACAATGACACTCTTTTCTCCAACACAAGAATTTTCATCAGTACCCCAAACCTTGTATTGAGTTTGAGATGTTAGGGTAGGGGTTACAAACTTAGCTCCGTCGGCAGTAGCTTCTTGCCATTTGAACACAACATTGTTATTTTCACTTTGGGCTTCAAGAACAGCTGTATCTCCATAACAGATTGCTACATTTTCTGCATTGATAATTGGTAAATCCCATTTGTTCACTACGAAAGATGTATCGCTAATGCAACCTCCTTTTATGCTGGTTGCTTTTACAGTGAATTTACTTTCTTCCGTAATCACTTTTTGAATATAACGGTCGGTTTCTCCACTATTCCAACTATAGGTAGCATCGATATCACTCTTAACCTCTATATAGGCTTGAGTTCCATAACATACATTGTCAGTATCTTTAACAACTGTAATTACAGGATATGGATTAACTTTAACTATGTGTTCAACGCTGGTTTCACATTTCAAATTATCATTAGTGTATCCTGAAATTTTAAGTATTGTATCTTGTGTTACTTTTAGAGTAAACTCTATATCTTCTGTCAAAATTTCGTTTGAATTATTTTTCCATACATAACTCAATGATTCGTTAGAAGCTTTTAATACAATGTCATCACCTTGACAAGTATCTGTTTTTCCTATAATTTCAAATGATGGATTGTCTTGGATGACAACATATACAGAATCAAAGTTCTCACAACCATATTTATCTTTAGCAATTAAGCGATATAGCGTAGTATCTTTTATAGGGAATACTTCATAAGTGTTATTGTTACTGTATGAGTTGTTGTCCCATTTAAATTCTTTAGCAGTTTCGCTTTCTGCGTTAATAACCAGGCTCGAATTGTCGCAGATTGTAATTATCGGACTATTTTCGATTTTAACTTCTGGCAATTCTCTGATTGCTACTTCAAATGTAGTATCAGATTCGCATCCATTGGAAGTCGCAATACTCTTAAATAGACGATTTTCGGTTAAAGCATCTGTTGTGTAACTACTTGATTCTGATAACAAGTTTTCTACTCCATTCGTTACATCATACCACTTATATTTTGCAGTATTGTTATGTCCTGTCATTGTTGCTTGTTTGCCAAAGCAAATAGAATCTGTAAATACAATGTTTAATTGTGGTCTTGCTTTTGTCGTAATACGAATTGAGTCAGACTTGATACATCCTTTGTCAGTCATGGCAGTCACCTTGAATGTATCTGCCATAGGGAAGCTGCCCATTGCAAAAATCTTGTTTAGATTTGAACTAAATTCAGTCTCATTTTCCCATTTGTAGGTTAATTTGTCATTTGAGGTTGTAAGTTCTACTTCACTATTTTCGCATACGCTATTTTCGTTTGCACTAATTGTAAATGAAGGCAACGAATTGACAATTACGTCAAATGAATCTCTATTTTCACATCCCTCTGCATTGGATACAATTACCTCTATTTTAGAATCTACTTTTGGTGCAATTTTAATTTCTTCAGATGTACTTGATAAGAAGCTTGACGTAGTTAAATTTTTCCATTGGTATGAATTTAACCCGGCAGTAGCATTAAGAACTACAGAATCGTTGAAACATATTTCATTTGCACCTGTTATCTCAATAGCAGGGATTTCTTTCACTGCAATGTCAATAGATATGCTGTCATCACAACCATTCATGTAACCTTTAACAAGATACTTCTGAGGTTCAGTAATAACTTCTTCATAGCTATTTTCAGTAGAAATTAGTTTTCCATTTTTGTACCATTCATAATTGTCGGAACTTCCAAAAACATTAATTGTAGCGCTACTTCCATAGCATATTGCATTGCTGTAATTAGCATTGATTGTAGGTCGCTCTTTCTTTCTAATTACGTATTCAATTGTACTTGAGCAGATTGTTCCATTATCATTTTTAGCTGTTCCGGTTATGTATAAAGTTGTGTCTTGCGTAATTGTTATTGTTGCGCTTGTTGAAGAACTGATTTCATCACCATTTTTATTTTTCCAACTGTACTCTAAATTTTTATCAGAGCCAACCAATGTAATTTCATCGTTGATACATACCGCATTTTCTCCAATAATTTCAAATGTTGGAGTAGGAGTTACTACAACAGTAATTTCATCTCTATTTGTACAACCAAATTTATCCTTACCCTCTAATGAATATACAGTTTCATCATTGATAGGTCTTACAGTATATTCGTTCCTGTTTTCGCTATTTTTATTATCCCAAATATAACTGTTAATATCGCTTCCGGAAGCCAATAGTTTTACGGAGTCACCCTTGCAAACGTATGCAAATTCATCCCCATCGTTAATGAGTATATTTGGCAAATCTCTAACTTTTATTTCGATAGAGTCTTCTGTAATACATCCATTTTTGGTCGCAACGACTTTAAAGACCTTATCATTGAGGAGTTCTTCACTCTCATAATTTGTACCAATTTTGCTGTCGTTTCCTTCCCAAACATACGATGTTTGATAGCCTGTATTTTCGGAATTATCTTTTACCTCAATAGTTGTTTTATTGTTATAACAAACATCTTCTCCGGTTAATGTCAATTGAGGGTTTGGTTTTCTCTTTATTTCGTATGGAGCTTTGTTTACACAATTATTTTTATCCATACCGAACACTTCACCGGCAATATCACTTGTTATGTTTTCGATAGTGTAACTGCTATTTACTTCATAATCGGATTGAGCAGTCCATTGATATTTAATATCGTTATTTACAGCTGTGATAACAACATTAGAACCATCACAAACACTATTAGTGTATTCAAGTTCAATTTCAGGAAGTTTGTTCACGGTGACGATGATAGTATCTCTATTTACACAATTGTTGTCATCTGTTCCTTCAACAGCATAAATGGTTGTCTCTCTCGGTTCCTTTGTAATCTCACTATCGGTTTCGTTATACATATCCAACCATTCAAACGATGTTGCGCCTGTAGCTCTTAGAACAATAGGTTCTCCAACACAGATAGCAGTGTCCTTACCATCGTTAATTTTAACATTTGGCAAATTAAGCATTGTTACTTTGAATGTTTCAGAAGTAGTACAGCCCTCTGTTGTACCCTTTACTGTGTATTCTTTGTCTTCTGTGATATTTACATCCGTAAACACATTTGATTTTTTTTCAGAGTTGATCCATTCCCACGTGTCAGCACCATT
Source organism: Bacteroidales bacterium (assembly GCA_015061185.1). Classification (GTDB taxonomy): domain Bacteria; phylum Bacteroidota; class Bacteroidia; order Bacteroidales; family Paludibacteraceae; genus UBA1181. The sequence continues at coordinate 44,728 of SUWZ01000001.1, read as the reverse complement.
AACTTTAATTTCAACGCTACCACCTTTACATACTCTATTACTATATTCAGCTTTGATCGTAGGATAGCTTTTTGGATGTATATTGATTGTTCTTTCAGAAGAACATTCGTCGTTGCTAACAACTACTGCTGTTACAGTTAGCAATGTATCTACTGTAAATGTAGCACTATTGGTTGTTTCATTTGCAGTGATAGCAACAGCGTTTTTGCTTTCTTTTTCAATGGCACTCCATGTAATAGATTGAATATTGTTGCCTATTACAGAAATCGAACCTTCAGTACCTTTACAATAAGCAGTATCTCCTCCAAAATTGAAAGTAGGTTTGTCAAATGCATTTAACTTGTACTCAACGTTAGTTTTACAACCAAATTTGTTGGTTGCCTCCAATGTGCAATTAGTTATATCCCTCGTTGGGGTTACTTCAATTGATTTATCTTCGGATTTAGTGTGCCATAAGAATTTTGTTATCTCTTGAGCCGGAGTACTATTCTCTTTAGCAGTAAGTGTTACCGGCTCTTCCTTACATACGATTGCAGGTCCTTCAATTTCAATATTTGGTAATGGATTGATGGTTATATCCATAGAGTCTTCGGCAGTACAAATCAATGATTTACTATTCGATAAAGGATAATTTTTAATTGCCTTAACCTTGTATTTGTATGTGCCAACCTCTTTTATCTCTTCTTCTATCCATGATTTCATCGGAATTTCTCTTCCGTCCGGCCATAGATAGTTATCATATACAAATCCTGTAGCTTCAATTTTTACGTTTTCACCATAACATATGCTGTTGTCGGCCTCAATTTTAATTGTAGGGTTTTCCCTGACACCAACAGTTATAGATTGAGTGTAACTACATTGTGTTGCATTGACTTTTGCGGTAACGGAGTAGCTAACCTCAGAGTTTAACACTTCTGAATAACTATTATTTGTTACGGTTAATTGTTCATTACCTTTAGTCCAGTCATAACTATCTGCTTTTGGAGCTCCATCCGTATTGATTAAGGTAACCACTGAAGTGCTATTCATACACACAGCCTCTTCTGCCTCTAACTTAAATAGCGGAAGAGGATTAACAATTACTTCAAAAGTATCTTTTTTAGAACATTGAGTATTGCTATTCCATACTTGAACACTATATTTAGTGGTTGTTGTTGGTTTAACGTTGATACTCTTTTCTGTTGAGTTGTTATTCCATAAATAGTTGTAAGTTTCAGAATCAGAAACGTTTGTAGTTAATGTAATATTTTCGTTTAAACAAATCTCATCTTTACCATTATTAAATCCGTTTATGTTGATTTCTGGAAGTTTATTTACAGTAATTGTGAAAGATGTGTCTGAAGTACATCCGTTAAGTGTTCCACTTACATAATATGTTGTGGTCTGGGTAGGAGAGAGGGTTCTGTTAGAACTTTTGATCTTATTTTCACCTTCAGTCCATACATAATTTTCATCATTTGCACCAGCTCCCGAAAGAGAAATTTTGGTAGATGAGCCTTCGCAAATGGAAGTAGCACCGTAGATTGTTAATTTTGGCAAATTCTTTTTAGCTATTTTGAACGGATTTGATGTACCTGTACATCCATAGATATCAGTACCGTTTACAGTAAATGCAGAGTCAGACGTAATAGTAGGAGTGATAATTTCTGAAGTTTCATTAGTACTCCATAGATAAGTTCCATCTTCTCCTGCACCAACGGCAGTTAATGTTCCGTTCATTGCTTCACAAACAAACTTGTCTCCCGATATTCGGATGACCGGATTTGCTTTTACTTTAACCTCTATTGTATCTAATCCTTTACAATTGTTTTTATCAGATACTTCCACTACAAACGAGTATGGAGTGTTTGTATTGGTTAGATTATTAGTTTGAATTGTAGCATTGGTGTTATTTCCGCTTATAACGTTACTAATCCAATTGTAGGAATATGGAGCTGTACCATTTTCTGCTGTTGCTGTTAATTCGGCTGCAGTATTAATACAGATGGTATCACCTCGTTTATCATTGGTTAATTCCGCAGTGACGGTAGGAAGTTCCCAAACAGAGACTTTGATATCTTTGCTTGCGGTACAACCATCTTTGGTTACGTGAATTTTGTACTCTTTGTTTGCATCAACTTTCTCTTTTAAAGAGCTGGTTTTATTTTCATGTGAAGTTCCTTCCCAAACGTAGGTGCTTGATGGTAAATTGGATGTTACACTGATGTTTACAAAGTCACCTTTACACACAAATGGATCATCGTTATTAAGTGTAATTATCGGATTTTCTTTGATGCTAACTTTGTATGTTTCTGTAGCTTTGCAACGTTGTGCGGTATTATCAGTTGCGGTAACACGTATTACACTATCTTTGGTAATTACAGGAGAATAATTTACGCCCATGTTTCCATTACCCCAATCGTATTCAAAACCGGCAATTGCGTTAGCGATTTTTAGATTTACGACACTATCGCGACACACAACAGAATTTCCGGAAATGTTTATAATAGGCAACTGAACAATGTTTAGAGTGTGTTTTGCCGTATCTTTACATCCGGTTATTTTGTCGGTACCCACTACATAATATTGAGTGTTGGTCAATGGCATAACTTCAATAGTAGCATTTGTTTGTCTATTGTTCCATGTGAAGTTGCAATCGGATTCGGCTTCTCCGGTTAATTCGATACTGCTTCCCAAACAGATTGTAGAATTACCATCTTTCTCTCCATTGATGGTTATTATAGGAAGTTTATTAACTGTGATAGTTATAGTTGTGTCGATTTCACAATTGTTGGAAGTTATGAGTTTAACATTATAAGTTGTAGTGGCAGTAGGAGCCAGAACTTTTGATGTTACGGAAGTAGTCTCATATTTTCCTGTTGTTGTATCATAGAAATAATTTTTACCTCCGGAGTTTCCTAAAATGGAAATTGTTGTGTTTCCTCCTTCACAGATAGAGGTCTCACCTACAAATTGAATATTAGGAATAGATTTTAATGTTATATCAACAACTTTTCCATTTTTACAGCCTTTTTCATCGATAATTTCAACGTAGAAACTTTTAGCTTCTTCTATCAGATGTTTAAAGTTACTATTTGGAGTAGTTTTGCTATCAAATAATTTAGTTCCAATGTTTTTGTTTTCTTTATCGTATTCGTACCATATTGTTTGATAGTCACCTTCTACACTTAGATCGGTGAAGCTTCCTTTACAGATTTCTGTCTCCCCAATTACATTAACGATAGGAAGAGGATTGACGATGATATTTTTTGAGATGGTATTGCTACAACCTTTTTCATCAGTCGCTGTTAATGTATAAGTTCTTTCTCCAATCAGAGTTGGTGCTATTTCTGTAATGTCATTTGTTTTGTTTGTTATGCTATTCAAATCTTTATTAGCTTTCCAGCTATAGATTATTGGTTCATTTTCAGAACTTGCACTTCCAATTAGCGAAATCTTGTCGTTTAAGCAAATTTCGTCTTTGTTAGCAGGGTCTGTTAGGATATTATTCATTGTTGGCAATGCATAAACTTGAGCAGTTGCGACAACAGTGTATGAGCAGTGATCCTTTGTACCCATTACAGTATATTTTCTGTCTGCTGTAAGTTTTTCTTCATAATATGTTCCTCCGGATTGATTTCCATTGTCCCAGCTCCAATTATAAGTTGTTCCGGCAACTCCATTCTTCACCTCTATGCGTGATAAGTTTCCTGCACACACGATAGGTGCAATTAACTCAAATTTAGGAGCTTCTTTTATCTTTACAGCATAATCTTTTTGACTTTGACATTGTAAATTTTCTTTGTGTTTTAAAGTTGCTATTGCAGTAAATACAATGTCTGATGTCACTGTTGGTTTGATTGTTGGAGTCGCTTTTTGGAAGTCGGTCAATGTAGCTCCCTCCTTTATGTACCAATCGTAAGTATAGTTTCCTCCATTCGCTAATAGAGTTATAGTTGAGTCTTTACAAGCAGTATTGTCATCATTCCAAGTCAATCCTTCTTGTGTGATGATAAATTCAGGATTATTATAAGCAGTAACTGTTATAGAATCCATTCTTGAACATCCGTTAAGATCAACACCGGTTACTTTATATGTGCCACTTTTACTTGCATTTACAGGATTGACATTTTTAGAAAATCCAACCCATGAGAAATTAATATCTGTTCCACTTGCTTTTAACTCTGTGGTTGTTCCAATACAGAAGTCATTTCCTTCTACAGTAAATGCAGGAAGTTCATTGACTTTAATCTTTATTGTAGAATCATTCTTACATCCTTGTGTTGTTGTGGCATAAACTTTCACCTCTTTCTCTCCGGCAGTGTCATCACTAAAGATGTAGTCTAAGTACCCTACTTCTGCATTTTCCCATTGTATAGCCACATTAGCTCCGGCAGTTGCAGTCAGATTTAAATTACTTCCCTTACATACTTCTCGGTTAGCTGCGTTAGGAATAATTGTTATTACCGGTTGTGGTATCATATTTACAGTGTGAATTGCCTCTTTGCAAACACAAATATTGTTGTCTATTCCAATAACACTGAAACGAATTGTATCTTGAATGTCCTTGTATGTTAATTTGTTTCCTTCGATGGTATATTTACTGTTGTCATCCGGTTTAACGCTCCAAGTATAGCTTTCGGCACCGCTTGCCGTTAATGTAAACTCTCCACCTTGACATATCTCTTTAATACCATCAATAGTCACGATACTTGGTTCGTTTACGATAATATTTTGCGTAGCATTATTAACACATCCATTGTCATCTGTAACTGTAACTGTGTAATTAGTCTTTTCTGTTGGTGTGACATTAATGATTGATGTTGTAGTTCCTTGTGCCCATACATATTTAATGTTGGATGCATTGTTTTGAATTACGACAGCCTCAATCTTTAATTCGTTGTCGTTTGCGCATACCATATAGTCACCATTACTTTCTATATCATTTATTTTGAAAGATATTTGAGGTAGTGCATGTATGTTGACACTAATATTCTTCTCTTGTAAGCAACCATCTTTGTAAGCTGTAATCTTATAAGTTGTACTTTCTTTTATTGGAGTAGATGCTGTCCAAGATGAATTATTACTTGTACCATCAGACCACACATAATAGTCGGCAGTACTTTTTGATTTATCTACTGTTAATGTTGGATATTTGTCATAACAAACAGCAGGTGCATTGATGGCAATAATAGGGTACTCCTTAGCGATAATTTCGATTGTGTCGTGATTATGGCAATTATTCTCGTCCACTACATCTAATCGGAATTTTGTGTTCTCTTTTAGTTCATACTGGATAGCATTTGCGCTACTGATGTTTGCTCCATCAACACTCCACTTGTAACTATTATAGTTGTTGTTTGCTTTTAAATCGATCTTCAAGTCCTTACAATATGCGAGTTCTTTACTCTCAATTTGAACGTTCGGTAGTGGATTCACCTTAACAGTATATTCTGCCTTGTTTGAACATTTAGTTGTTTTGTCAGTAGCCACTACATTGTACTTCATAGAGATGAGTGAATTGGCCTTTGCAGGAATTGTTTCACTTGTTTCTTGTGTATTCCATATATATTCACTATTAGCAGCGTGAGCAACTAATTGAATTTCATCATTCAAACAGATGGTTGTATCAATTTTGTTGATTCCATCTTTTGCTGTGATATATACATCAGGTAGCTCATTAACTTTTACGGTAAATGAAGTATCTGCTTTACATGCTCCGGATTCAACTTGTACGGTATATTTTTTGTCCGATATAAGTGCTTCAGTAAATGTATTTCCTACATGATTGTTTTCTGATGTCCATATATATCTGCTTGCTCCGGATAGTACGATTGTTTTCTCTCCATCTCCCTCGCAACGATCATTGATTCCGCTAATTGTTATTACCGGTTTCTCTAATTTCGTGAGTTGATAACTAATTGTATCTAAACATCCGGTGATATTTCTACCAATTACATACACGATTGTATCTTCTGCACTATTTTCTGTAATTGGAATGAAGATAGAACTATTTGTCTCTGCAACTTCTTCTTTGTCTTTATTGAGCCATTGGTAACTATCATCAGCTCCACTTGCCGACAACTCAACCGTGTTTCCAATACATGCTGCATTGTCTTGTTTTATTTGCAATAGTGGTAATGGATGTACCTTAATATTAATATTTTTGGATTTTGAACATTGAGTTGTAGTATTCTTTACATTTACTTTGAAAATAGTAGATGCACTTAAATTTTCAGTTATTGTGTATCCTGATCCAATATTATTTCCACTATTATCTGTCCATTCGTATGTGTATTGACTATTATTGTCGGTTTTTACGTTTAATTCAATTGGCTCATTATAACAAATAGCGGTATCTTCAACTATTTCAAAATCAGGCAATGGATTAACCTTCACTATTGTAGAGTCTTTCTTGATACAATTGTCTTTTATTGCTGTAACAATATATTTTCTATCGGATTCTAATTTGTGATTTACTGACGTAGCGTTTTCGAGTGAACCCTGACCGTTTTCCCAAGACCAAGCAAAACGGGTATTCTCAGATCGTTTTGTCAAACTAATAATAGCATTTTCACCTGCGCAAATAGGTGAGTGGTTAATTTCAAATGTTGGATTTTCTTTCGTTGTTATGTTGAACGTTGCGCTACCCGGACACTCATTTTCATCTTTTCCTTCAACTCGATATTTTTTGTTTGTTGTAATCGTTGTTGTATATTCTTCAGTTGAATTGGCAATCTCTTTTGGAGTATTGTCCGTTTCATCATACCAATTGTAGTTGCCATTGGTAAGTCCGCTTGCCGTTAGTGTTATTTTACTATTTTCACAAACAGCAATTTCACCTGCAATTTCTTCATTGATTTTAATAACAGGATTTTCTACCACGTTTACAGTGTAAGTGTTTTTGTTACTACATTGTGTTGTTTTATTAGTTGCCGTAACAATGTAATTTACGTTACCTGTATTTTGATGATTTTTACTAATTGTTTCACCGTTTTCTGTTGTGTTCCACACAAAATTTGAATTGTCAGCAATGGCTTTTAGTTTGAATTCTTCGTTTACGCAGACAATTCTCACTCCATTTCTATCTCTTCCGCTTGTTGTTTCAAACGAAATTTCAGGAAGTGTATTTACTCTAATTGCAATAGAAGAATCTTTGGTACAACCATTATTCATGGCTGTAAAATTGTATTTAATAATTCCATTAACGGCATCTGCAGCATTCAAATTATAGAATGTTCTGGTAGATCCGGTTTTTACGCCATCTTCCCATTCTATAGATGTTGCACCATTGATTGTAAGTGTTGCATTTTCGCCATCACAGATATTTAGAGTATCTGGATTCCAACTTAATGACGGTGACTCTTTTATCGTTATAACCTGTTGTACAGGCAAACTTTTACAATTGTTTCCATCTGTTCCGGTTACTTTAAATAGGGTAGTTGTATTTAATGGGATTTTTACCTCTTGAGTTGTCGCACTTTGTGTATTACTATTTTCCATCCAACTCCATTCGTATGACAAAGCTCCTTCAGCCTTCAGGTCAGTCTCTTCGCCTTCACATAAAAGTGGAGTAGCACTGATTTTAACTATTGGAAGAGGATTTACTTTTACAACAATATCTTGTGTGTTGGTACAATTGTTTTCGTCTGTTCCGGTCACACTATAGATATGTTCTCCTACAGATGTAGGTATAATTTCTGCTTCATTGTTTCGCTCGTTGTTTTGAGTCAAACCGCTGTTGTTCGACCATGTATAGTCATTTGCACCACTGACAATCAATGTGTCTATATCATTGAAACACATTGTGATTGGCGATTCTCCAAGGTTTTGTTTTGAATTGATTGTTAGGACAGGCAATTCATTTACCTTTGCGGTTACAGTTACAGGGGATGTTGTACAACCCTCTTTAGTTCCTGTTAACTGATAAATTCTTGTTTCTGTTAGAATTTCAGAATAAGAAGATCCGTTTATACTCTCTTGTTTACCATTGTTATCCCATGTCCAAGTATAGTAGTCTGCATTTCCCGTTTTTACCTTTACAGTTGATGGCATTCCTTTACAAGACGTAGTATCATTGGCAGTGAATGTCGGATATTCTTTAGCTTTTACGGTGAATACTGCAGAGCCTAAACAACCAAATGTATTTTCCCCTTTTACCACATATTTCTCGGTGCTGTTAATGGTTGGTGAATATACCTCTCCGTTTGCTCCTTCAATTTCATTTCCGTCCTTCATTTCACTTAGATACCAAGTGTAATTAGAATTGTCATTTCCACTAGCCGTTAAATTAAATATTTCTCCCTTACAAACGGCTTCTTCACCATTGGTTTCGTCGTTTATGTAGATTATTGGATTTGATTTTATCTCGATATCAAACGAATGGGTTGCGCTACATCCAGCCTTGTTGGTAATGGTTACGCTACAAGTTGTAGGGCTACTTGTTGGAGTGATTGTTGCTTCGTATGTTTCAGAGGCTGAAATATTCCATTTAATGGTTGAAATATCTGTTGAAGATGTGTTGGCTTTCAAATCCAATGAATTGCCTTCACACACATAATTTTTCCCATTAACGCTTGTAATTTCTACACTTGGAACATCAAACACTTCAATTTTGTGTTCTTTGGTAGTGGTACATCCGTTAACTGTAATTTCGGCCTTGAATGTGATTGTTCCTACTTCATTGAGCGCAATTTGGCGAGGACCATTTGCTTCTTCTCTGTTTTCCCAACTTATAGTCTCACTTTTACTTGACGATGCTGTTAATTGAACTATATCTCCTTTACAAGCCTTTGTAACTCCGGTAATTGTCAAATCAGGCGCATCTTGAATTTCAATAACATGTATCTCTTTCTCTGATTGACATCCGAACGTATCAATACCTATTGCTTTTATAGTAGTTGTTGATGTTAATTCCTTGAACGTTATGTCTGCAGTTTCAATGGCCACATTGTTCTCATCATTGATAATAGCATCATTAATTCTAAACCAATTGTAGCTTTTCATTGCTGCTACATCTTTGTTAGAAGATGATGCAGTTAAGGTCACACTATTATTACCTGCACAAATTTGTCCGGTTGGATTTTGTGAAATTGTAATTCTTGGTAATGGTACTAATTCTACAACTTTTGGTTTTGCGTTGCTGATACAGTTATTGTCATCTGTGATACTTAAATTAAATGTAGTTGTTTCCAATAATGGGATATCTCCTGTTTGAGCCTGTTTTGCTCCTTGTGGAGACCAATTGTAAATATAATTTTCACCAGATGGTGTTGTGTTTGCCTTCAGATTTATTGTTCTTCCTTCACATATATAATCAGCCCCTTCAATAGTTACGACAACAGTGTCATGGAGTTGAATCGTTGCAGTGTCTCTTCCAATACAATTGGAGTTTGATGTTGCAGTTGCAATGTAAGTAGTGTTTTTATTTAAATCTCCCGAGTTGATGAAACTTCTTGTATCGGATAACTCTGTGAGTGTATTATCTTCGTTTACTTTGTGCCATTGCCATTTAGAGATGATTGCATCCTTATTTGTGTTTACAGCAGTTAAATTGGTCGCAGTTTTAGGACATATCTTTTCGTTTCCGGAAATTGTTACTTCCGGAATAGGTTTTGCTATAATTGATATCTCTGCAGAGGATTTGCAAACCAAATTTTCTCCATTTTCGTTGTATTCTTTAGCTCCGATTACAACGAATGTCGATGTTTTATCAATGGTTGGTTGTATTGTTTTGCAGTTGCCTGTACAATCGGTAATTTGTTGATTTCCTGTACCTTCAGATGTCCGTTTTTCCCAACTATAACTATTCCCACCATCTGCTGTTAATTCTATTTTTGTTCCTTTGCAGACTTCCTTGCTATCCGGTTCTTCAATTAGAATTGCCGGTAAAGGTCTTATGGTTAGATTGGCTGTAGTTTCATTGGTACACCCTTTATCGTTCTGACCCACTAAGGTTATATCTGTTATGGAAGATTTGGCAATGAATTCTATCTTGTCATTCTCTCCTCCGATACTCCAGCGGTAGCCATCGCTCACACCTCCGGCTCCGGATAGACGAATTGTATCTCCTTCGCAATAGGCGAGGGGACCTTCAATCTTTATTTCAGGGCGTTCAAAAATTTGGATGGTTACTTGTTCAGTAGCTGAACATCCATTCTCTGTACCGGTTACTTTGGCGGTATAGGTTGTGGCATTTTCAGGTACATTGCTATCTGTGAAACGAGTACTAGTTTTGCTATTATCATCGTTCCAAACGTATGTTGCAGCACCATCTACCGTTATATCTACCATCTCGCCACGACAAATATCTTTGGCATTGAATTTTAAATCAGGTATTTTGTAAACAGTCACTACTTTTGTTCCTTTGCTTGGACAGCCTGCTTCATTGGCACCTTTTACGGTGATAGTCGTTGTTGTGTCTAATTGAACTGAAATCAAACTTCCTTTCAAGTCATTTTCTCCTCTTGCAGGAGTCATACTCCATACGTAACTATTTTCTTCTCCTCCTTTTGCTCTAAGTTGTATTGTTTCTCCTTTACAAAGTGCATTTTCTCCCTCTATCTCGATAATCGGATTAGGATTAACTATGACCGTTTCAGATGCTCTTCCCGGACATCCGGCTTCATCGTATCCGATTACTTCGTACGATTGATTGCTGATAGGGTAAACCTTAACTTGGTTGGTGTTATTGTTCAATCCTACCCATGTGTAATTTTTTATTGTGTATGCTCCGTCCGGTTCGGCTGTTAAAGTAGTGCTACTATCTCTACAAATTTCAAATTCTCCTGTAATTCTAATTTTTGGAGAAGCTTGAATTCTTACAGTTATGTCTAATTCGGCTTCGCAACCATCTTTAATGCCGACTAATGTATAGATTATTTTTCCTACTCCTAATGGGAAGTCTTTTAATACGGTTGTGTTGCTTATTGTATCTTTCCCATTTTTATTCCACTTCCAATAGTAACTATCAGCACCTCCCGGTGTTAATGTTACTTGTGTACCTTCACAAATTACTGTGTCTCCTGCAAAACTTAGTGTTGGAGCCGGTTTTACATATACGTTGGTATTCAGAGTGGTTTTACATCCATACTGACTCTCTCCGACAACAGTGAAAGTAACATCCTTATCAATTCTGACATATAATGAATCGCTTATCTCCTTGTCGGTTTGGGCAATTTCTGTGCCGGTTGCATTTACTCCCTCGTACCAATTATATTTTACCGGTTCTCCGCTTGCAACCAAAGTGTCTATTGCTCCAATACATACACGTTGTTGTGTTGGACGAACTGTGAATATAGGATCGTTATGTACGGTAATATTCACATTTTCTGTTTTGGCGCAATTGCCATTGTTGACGGTTACCGAATAAATGGTAGAAGAGGTTGGACTAGCCGTCATATTGGCACTTTGGGTGTGTTTAGGGTCGTTCCATGAATAGGCGTATGTTCCGTTAGGATTGTTGTTCCCGGTGTAATCTGTTGTGTCCTTGGCGGTTAAATTCACGTTATCTCCTTTACAGATATTGGTGTTACCAATAAATTTAATTCCCGGAACCTTGTTTACTCTGATAATCACAGAGTCGGTAGAGGAACAGGTTAGTCCGCTACTGTATTGTGTGAAACCGGTAATGTAATATTTGTTTTTGGTAGGTATGTCGTTCCAATAAAATGGCATTTTTTCCTTCTTATCACTATTATCCCATTGGCAAGAATCCGCACCATAAACATTGACAGCCACATATTGTCCTTCGCAGATTGGAGCTATCTCCGGAATTGTTAATGCAGGATTGCTGCGCACTATAATCTCTTTGTTGATGGTAGAAGAACAGCCATTTTTTCCTTCTCCTGTTAAATTAATAAAATGTTGAACTGAGGCAGATGTTGCCGTTTTATAGCTTACACTATACTCGGTTCCTATTCCTTTGTTGGTATCCCAACTATATTTATTTATCTCAACATCAGATAGAGCCTTGTATGTACCCTCTTGATTTACGCATAGGTCTTCCGGACCGTTGATGTTTAGTTGAGGTTTTTTCTTTACATTCACGCGAATGGAATCGGTGGCTCTACAGCCTTCATCAGTAGTTGCCACCACGGTGTAAAGAGTAGTGTCAGCCGGTCCAACGGTATTGGTTTCTGTTGTTGTTAAGTTACTCCAAGTGTAACTTAAAGTCAAATTTGGTGTTTCGTTATTAACGTGTAGATCAATTACGTTATCTTCACATATATCCACTTGTGTTAAATTGTCTTTTTCGTAACTACCGGTGGCGGTTGCGCTGATACTTGGATTTTGAAGCGTTTCTGTTACAAATTCTTTTTCATAAAGGCATTGTGCGTCATCTTCCGGACGTTGAATTTGTACTTTGTACGATGTATTTTCAGCCTTTATCTTAATTGATTTGTCATTTTCTTTATCTAATAAAACGTTATCTTTATACCAAATATAGTTGTTATTCGGACTCGAATAGTTTGAAACCGTTAGAGTGACACTATCGCCATCACAAATTTTAGTAGCACCATCAATTTCAATTTCCGGACGAGGTAATACTTTAATCTCTTTTGTGATTTTATCCTCACAACCATTTGTTGTTTTAATTTTCAATGTAATTTCATATTTGCCTTGATTGCTTTGAGTCCATTCGAATATTTTGGAGAACTCTTGTTCGTTGCTAATGACTACGCTATTAGAGGTGTAGTCCCCATTGCTAAACTCTCTGTAACTCCATTCCCACGATTTGATTGTATCCGGAATCAAGGTTGTTCCATCGCTTTGTTTTAGAGGAGTGATGTAAGATAAATCTTTGAAAGAAACCTCGTTAAAACAGGTGGCTTTGCTTGTAAAGTCCATAACGATTGGCTCTTTGGCTAAACGTGTTGATACTGTAATGTGTGAACATGTTCTATCGTGACCATACATGTCACAAATGTAATCAACATCTTGAATTTCAGAACGTTTTACTATCGCTATGTGTGGTTGATTCGGTAATGTTTCCAAAGACACTCCGCTACTTGTTTTCCATTTGTAATCGACAAAACCTTCAGGAGCTGTGATTGTAACATATTCGTTATTCGGACAATTATCTGTTATAAGTTTTAGCGGCTGTGTTTCTGCTGTTAAGTATCCATAAGCTAAATGTCCTCCAGCCATAACTCTTTTGGTGACATTTTTTGTGTCTTTACAATAATTGCAATAATGCTTATATCCACCTTTCCCATCTGATTGGGCTGTACTACTTGCAGTACAGCTATTACATGCATCACAAACATATAACTCTAATAAACAATCATGTACGATTGCTTCAATTGTAATTTCACACCCAATGAAGTTTCTCAAATCGTATGCCACCAAAGACCAATCTTTATAAAGCATACCATCTGTAGATATGTTTTCACAATTATTTTCTACGGTTATTAAATCTGCACTTCCTGCATTGGAATTTGCGCTGAATTCATCGCATGGAGGGATAATTTCTTCCCCATTTCTACTGATTTTTACTTTTACTGCCATAGATGGATGTTCTTGCCCATTATGTGAACCTTCAGCATTTGTTCCAGTTGGTTCATTAAGAACTCCTGCATACATATAGGTAAGCAACGTGCTATTTTCTGTAACAGTGAATTTATATTCCAATTTTTCTGCCATTGCCCTTCTGTACCATGCTTGTATGGGGTTGGCAGCTTCGTTTTTCTGGTTATCTTTATTATATTCTCCTGTAGCATATCCATATAGTAGTTCGGTTCCAGCTGTAGCTCCAATTCTTGCACTATTGGAAAATCCATCAGGAATTGTTGGTAGATTATACTTGGAACAACTTGTCTTTAAATTGGGGTCTTGACCTTTATTGGTAATTACTTCAAAATGACCTGTTACCTCTTTTTTTCCGTTTCCATATCTACTTGTGTAAAATATATCTTTTGTTTTCTCAGTCCAAATATCATAATTTTCTACTTGACTTTTATTTATGCTATTTGAATATACATTTACAACATCGTAGGTGTTTGTCCAAAATTTCACCGGACCAAAGTAAGCATAATATCTTTTCCAATTGGTAAAGTCTCCATACTCAAAACTTAAGTTGGGGGTGTCAATGTTTTTTTGGGCAGTTGATAGGGTAGGAAGCAACAAAATTGTTGCCATAGTCAACCCTATATATATAAATTTTCTTAACCAATCTTTCTTCATAAGTAGTTCTTTTAAGTTGCGTAATAATACTTTTACACTCTTTAACGAGTAAAATTAATATTAAATTTTATTTTTACAAAATTTAAAGGAACTTTACTACATATTCTTGATGTTTTTTTTGATTATATCCTTTTTTAGTCGGTTTTAAAGTTCTCTTTCCTCTTGTTTTTACTTTGTTGCATAGCCTTCCGATACTCGTTTCAGAGTGTACCTCATTTATTCAGTTCTGTATCTTATATTATTACTGTCCGCTAAAACTTTTTGAAAGTTTTCTCAAACTATATTTTGTCGGACAGCCGATATGTTAGGTGTATAAACACTCCAATGTAGGGAAAAAACGGCATAATAAGGCTTCAAATGGCAAATAAAACCATGAGTAAGGAGGTTAATGTGGTTTGTAATGTAGATTTTTTATCGGACAGCCGTTATTTTTATTTCAAGGGGGCTTATCCATACTTTATATAATGTAATATACTGTTTATAAGAGAGTTGCTAAGATAATTTATTGTTTAGCGGACAGTAATAATCTTATATCTGTTTCTCTGCGTCCTGTTCCAGAGGTTTCGAACATAACCTGTCATTAATAAAGCAAGTCTGTAACGGTTGCTACAGACTTGCTGACAAGGGGGCCTAAAGGGGCTCCAAACATGCGTCAAACTGGTTTTAATCTGGCCTGATAAGTGGTTGCATTAACCACCTTCGCTATAATTATCTAATTAAGGTTACCTCGCCTTTCTTCACCCCCTCTTTATGTATATTAATATAATCACTGACATAATTTACAACATAACCATATACTCCCCAAGGACATGGTTCTCCTTTGCAGGTTCCATCCCACGCATCTTCTGCACTATGTCCTTCAAAGACTATTCGTCCTGTTCTGTCATAGATGGTAAATGTAAATTCTGTCATGTACTCACAACCTTTAAAACGGAATTTGTCGTTTATAAGGTCTCCATTAGGCGTAAACGCATTTGGTGCCCAGAAGTCTTTCCATATATAGACAGTAGAATCTCCTTTGTATTTGCATCCTTTGTCATCTACTGCATATACCATATATGTCACTTCATTTTTGTTTTTTGCATTTTTAATTGTATATGTTTTCTTTTCTTCTTCTATTACATCGTCATCGGTTGTATTTGGAACCCACATCCACTTAGCATTTTTAGGTGTAATTCCTTCCAAAGTGACAATTGGATTTGATTCCTCTACCACCTTTGGTGTTACTGTAAATTCCATTTGTATTGTTTGTACAGTGTCAACTACAACAGAATCTCTTTTTACACATCCATTAGAATCATATCCCATTACATAGATGGTAGTAGGTTCTGTAATTGTAGCGATGACAGAGTCTGCTATATTTCCGGAGATAAAGCTATTGAACGGTGCACTCCACCACTCGTATCTCTCGCCTCCGGTTGCTTTTGCAACCACTTCTGTCTCTTCTGCTCTACATCCTGTTGTGTTTTCTGTTAGATCGACATTCGGTAATGGATGTACTTTGACTGTAATCTCTTTTGAACTTGAACATCCATTTTCTGAGTATCCTGTTACTTTAAATAAACCATCTTGTTTCAAAGGATGAGAGATAGTGGCTGTGGTTTCTCCGGTACTCCACTTGTATTCGTATGCTCCATCAGCAGTCAAGACTGCCTCTTGATCTTGACAGATGGCTTCATCTCCCATAATCTTCAGAGCAGGAAGAACATTGGTCTTAATGTAGATCTCTATGCTTGAACTACAGTCATCTAAGTGTCCGGTTAACACAATGCGAGTGTTTCCTTTCGGTTCAAACGCAAGTAGATGTTCCTCGGATAACACGGTGTTGTTCTGTTTCCATACGTAGGAGTCTGCTCCTAATCCTCTCAACTGAACACTATCTCCAATACATACTGCTGTATCACCTTCAAACGAAATGGTTGGCGATTCTTTTGTAGTAATTGTTTTGTATTGTGTACTGTGACAACCATTGTTGTTAATTCCTTTTACAAAGATATAAGTTGGAGTGTTGATGGTCACTTTTACCGGTGTATTATTGGCTGACTCGTAGTCGTCCAAATCGGATGTTCCAAATCCCCATTGATAAGTGGTTGCATCTCCGGTGGCAATCAACTCTGTTTCATGTCCGCGACATACTTGATCTCTTCCAATGATTTCAAATTTCGGAGCCGGGTTTACGGTTACGTCTATAGTGATTTCGTTGCTACATCCCTTTTCATCTTTACCTTCTACAATGTATTGGGTACTGCTCTTTTGGTATGTCTCTATTTTATCACTATTGTTTCCGTTGCTCCATGTGTAACTATTGGCTCCGTGTACAGTCAAACTTAATAGTTCTCCCTCACAGATGTTGGTCTTTCCCTGATAGGTCAAGGTTGGTTTTTGTAGAATATCTATTGGTATATTTAACTCACTGTAGCAACCTTTAGTTCCACCTTTAACCGAATATGTTGTATTAGCTTCCGGATATACTATCAATTTGTTACCCTCTACGCTATCTCCCCAAAGATAGGTGTCTGCTCCAACTACGGTGAGTTGCACCTTGCTTCCTTCACAAACAACTTTCGGTCCGTTGTAGATTAGGGTAGGGTACGGTATGCTGAGTACACTATGATTCTTTTTCGTAGTACAACCGAATTCATTGATTGCTTCAACTGTAAAGGTTGTGTTTTCTGTCACGATAGGAGAGATGTTTGAAGTGATTGCTCCATTGCTCCATGTATATTTGTAATTATCTCCCTTAACGTTTAATTCGGCAGCATCTCCCTTACATACTTGGGTAGGTCCCTCTATAGTGAAGTTAGGAAGCGGATTCACTTTAACAGTGTAAGATTTTGTATTCTGACAGCCATTGACATCTTTACCTGTTACCTCGTATGTTGTTGTGGTGGTTGGATTAGCATACAATTCAGCCGATTTTAATCCTGTATTCCATTCGTATGACAATCCTCCGCTTGCACTCAATTTTACACCACTGTTTTCACAGATTTCTGATGCTCCTGAAATCCAAATTGTAGGTAGTGGTAATACATCTATTTGGAACTTTTGTTGAGTTGAACAGCCATTGGTTGTTCCTACAACAGAATAGGTTGTCATGTTTTCAGGTTTATCTGTGTACTCTTTTCCTTTGGTTCCATCTTGCCATTCAAACTCATCAGCACCGGTTACGATAATCTTAGCTTCTGATCCATAACATACAGAACTTGGAGCGTTGAATATCAAAATCGGATTTGGTTTCATAACCACCTGTTTGCTCACTTCTCTGATGCAACCAAAGTTATCTGTTCCAATTAATTTGAATGTTTCTGTTTTTGTAATTATCGGATGGATACTCATACCTTCTTGTCCGGTACTCCATCTGAATTCGTTAGCTGTTCCGCTTGCATTTAATTGTACACTTTCGCCATTACATACAGCATCTTCTCCTTCAATTGCTACTTCAGGAAGTGGGTGTACGTTAACTGTGAAATGGGTAGTACTGCTACATCCGTTGACATCTGTTCCGGTTACAACGTAGGTAGTTGTATCTGTAGGTGTTACCGTGATTGTATTGGTTTCATCTCCGGTTTCCCATTCGTAGGTAGCTGCACCTTTTGCATCCAATGTCACTTTGTCGTTCAAACAGATGTCGGAAGAACCTGTAATCCATACATATGGTAATGGGAGTACATTGACACTAAACTGTTCTTTGGTTGTACAGCCATTGGTTGTTCCTTCCACTGTGTAGGTCGAACTGCTGTGCAAGGTCTCTGTATAACGATTATCGGTTGAACCATCTTGCCATTTGTAGCTATCTGCTCCATTTACGATAATTTCTAATGTCTCTCCATCGCAAAGTGTTTCCGGAGCTGAATAGTTCAATACCGGATATGGTTTGCTTGCAACTGTTTTGGATTCTTGTCTTGTACAACCTTTCACATTTTCTGCTAATACG
This sequence comes from Bacteroidales bacterium, assembly GCA_015061185.1. GTDB lineage: Bacteria > Bacteroidota > Bacteroidia > Bacteroidales > Paludibacteraceae > UBA1181. The sequence continues at coordinate 26,631 of SUWZ01000001.1, read as the reverse complement.
GTAAATGTTGTACTCTTATTGATTGTCGGATAGATGGTATCTCCTTGTTCTCCCGTGTTGGTCCAAGTGTATCTTATGGCATTTCCTTCTACCCATAACATTGTATTGTTTCCTTCACAGATTTGTGATTCTCCCAATATCTTAAACTCTGGAAGCTCATTCACTATAATTGTTTTTGTTGCTTCTCCAATACATCCGTAACTATCTGTTCCAACAACGCGATACTCGGTTGTAGTTGTTGGTGTTACTTCGATACTTTGAGTATTAGCCTTGGTGCTCCATTGATAACTTACTCCTCCATTTGCACTCATTTGAATGGATGTATTTTTACAAATTTCATTGGTTGAAGAGGAGATCCAAATTTCAGGAATTGGCATTACCATTAGTGGAATATCAAGGTAGGATGTACATCCATTGGTTGTTCCACTAACCTTGTATGTTGTATCTTTAGCCGGATTATCAATAAAGTTGTTAGCTGTTAATTCCGGTGCATCTTCCCATTTATAGGTTGTCGCTCCTGTTACGGTGACAGCCACTTGGTCTCCAATACAAATGTGTTTTGGTGCATTGTAGGTCAATTCTGGATATGGTTTTGTAGCCACTGTGTAACTATTGTTGGCTGTACAACCATTCACATCTTCAATAGTGACAGAGAACACAGTCTCTTCATTTACTGCAACCTCTATCTCTTTTTTAGCCTCTCCGTTGCTCCAAGCGTATGTCTTGACTGCCTCACCGGTTGTTACGGCACTTAATGTTACGTTATCTCCGGCGCAAATCAATGGAGTTCCTTCAATTTTAACTGTCGGTAATTCGTTGACAATCACTTCAAAACTATTTCCACTTCTACATCCGTTTTCATCTTCTCCAATAATAGTGTATGTTTGATTCTCTGTTGGAGAAACGGTTAGTTGATCTCCCGTTTGTGATGCATCATTGTTCCATACATATTTGCCCGAAACGCCTCCGCTTGCTACCAACGTAATTGACTCGTTTTTACAGATTTCATTATCGGTATCTGTTGTACTTATCCAAATAGATGGCAAACTCCAAACTCTGATTGTTATCTCTTCTCGTGTTGTACATCCATTGATTGTTCCCTCAATTACAAATTTTGTATCTGTATCAATTTTCTCTTTGCGTACAGAATTGTTATCTTGGGTATCCTCCCATACAAAAGAGTCTGCTCCGGAAACGGTAATAGTTGCACTATCTCCCACACATACATATTCAGGATATTCGATTTTCAAAGTTGGATATTCTTTGGTTGTCACTTTAATTTCTGTTGTGTATTGACAACCATTAACATCGGTTCCGGTTACAGCGAATGTGCTATCTTTTGTTGTGATAGTAGGAGTGATTTCATTACTGCTTGTTCCATTGCTCCATAGATAGTCTATGGCAGAACCTGTAGCTGTTAATGTGGTTTCTGTGCCCACGCAGATTGAAGTCTCTCCGCTTATTGCAATATCTGTTGGTAATGGATTCACTTTCACTGAGTGTGCTTTGAAATTTGTACAATTATTTTTATCTGTTGCAACAGCCTTGTAGGTTACTGTTGTGTTAGGTGTTTCCAACTTTTGTGTTATACTTGCTGTAGTTTCGTTGTAATCTTCCCATACATAGTTATATGAAGTTCCGGCAATGGTTGGAACAGCATTTAAGGTGATTTCACCGCCTGCACAAACGGCTCTCTCTCCCTCTATACTGAATTCTGGTAACTGCCATATTCCAACATTTACAGTTAATGTAGATGTACAACCATTTGTTGTTCCTTCTATTGTATATTTAGTTGGATTCATAAGGATGCTTTCTGCAAAGGTTGCTGTTGAACCATTTTGCCAGATATAAGAGTCAGCTCCATCTACTTCGATCTTGAAGTTTTCTCCTTTACAAACGCTATCTTTCTCTGTATTTGTTTTGTAGGATAGGATAGGGAACTCTTTCGCTCTCACTGCATATTCGTTATAACCAACGCATCCATACGCATCTTTACCCTCCACGCGGAATGTAATTTCATCTTTATCGATAACTGGTGTTATCATAGAGGTGGTTCCAATAGTATCTGTTGCAACACCATCTCCTGTTGTCCATACATAGAAATCGGAAGAACCGGTTGCAGATAGTTCTGCTTTTTCTCCTCTACAGACTTCATTAATACCTTCAATCATTACTATAGGTAATTCTTGAATAATGATATCTTTAGAGTAGCTGTTCTTACATCCGTTTTCATCTTCTCCTACTACTTGATATGTCATGTTATCGTAGGTAGGTTTTACAATAATCTTATCAGTGGAAGTTCCATTTTTCCATTGGTATTTTCCTGCCAAACCTCCGGTTGCTGTAAGTTCGATGGAGTCTCCCTTACAAATATATTCTGATGTGGCTTCAATGCCGATTTGAGGCAATGTCCATACTTTTATTGTGGTGTCGATTCTTGTGATACAGCCATTGGTTGTACCCTCAACATAAACCTCTTGTACTGTTGTTACCTCTTCCAATGTGATAGATTCTGATGTGCTTCCATTCATCCATTTATAACCATCAATTGCTCCACTAACCTTGATTGTTATGTCTTCGTTGAGACATATATAGTCTGATGGAAGTTCGAACTTCAATATAGGAAGCTCTTTGGTTCGTATGGTTGTGCTTTCTTTTGTTTTACAACCATTGTCATCCATTGCCCAAACTGTAATTGTTGTATCTTTTTCAACTTTTATTGTTTGTTTTATATCTGTTTTATAGCCGCTTCCCCAATCATATTTTAGGGTAGGATTGCTTGCTACAATTTCTGTCTCTCCATCTTTACAAACTGCTTTTTCGTTCGATAATGTGAATTTTGGCAGATCATTAATGTGGATTGCAATCTCTTTTTCTCCGCGACAGCCAAAGATATCTTCTCCTATTACAGTATAGGTGGTTGCTTCTGAAATTGCCGGAGTTGTAAATTGGCTTCCTACAGAATCTGTTCCTACCCAAGAGTATTTCTTGATTTCACTGCTGCTACTTGCTTGTAAGACAGCACTCTCATTTTTACAGATAGTAACGTCTGATGCTAATAGAGTAGGCAACTCTCTTGTACTTACTACATACTCTTTTTCTGATGTACAATTTCCATCTTTACTTGTTGCTTTTACAATAAAGGTGGTTTGCTCTTGTACTGCTTTAGAAATCTTATTATCGGTTTGGGTATTGTCGTTGTTCCAAATATATTCTGATGCGATATCGGTTGCAACTTCAATATATGCCATTTCACCCTTACATACGATATTGCTATCGGCGATAGTTGTAATCACAGGATAAGCCTTGGTTGTTATTGTATGCTCTTTTGTGTCGCTACAACCTAAAGCGTTGGTTCCTACAACGTAGAATGTTGTATCTTTTGTAATGGTCGTATTAATGTATTGATGTGATGATACAACTTCTCCAACTTTGTTTTTCCAAATATAAGATAATCCGTCATTTGATGCATTTAATTCAATGTCGTTGTTAATGCATATTTCGGTTTTTCCAACGATATTGAACGTTGGTAACTCGTTGATGTAAATCATGATGGAGTCTTGATTTTTACATCCGTTTTCATCTACACCTAAAACTTTCACTTGGGTGTCTTCTGTCAATTTTGCTGTTTGATAAACGGTGCCGGTTAGATTGTTGTCGTTGTTCCAAATGTACTCTTGGGCTCCGCTTACTGTCAACTCTTTTGAATTGTCATAGCATAATGAAAGGGATGGAGAACCATTGATTTTTACATTAGGTAAAGACCATGTGCGAATGATAAAGGTTGTATCGGATGTACATCCGTTTTTCTCTATCGTTGCATAGATCTGTTTATCAGACTCTATGTTTGTAAGGGTCAGACTCTTTTCTGTCGATAAGATTTCTCCATTCTCATTATTTTCTCTCCAAGTGTAGTTGACATCATCGATAAGTCCGGCAACTGTAGCAGAAGCACCCGTACAAATATAGTCAGGGGCATCAATTGAGATAACCGGATACTCTTTAATTCCTACTTTGATGGAATTTTTACTTTCACATTTTGTTTCGTTATCCATAGCGTAAACAACTATGTTCATGGTAGAATCCACCTTATACGTATGATTGAATATGGATTGATATCCGTTTCCTTCCCAATTGTACAACAATGCAGTGTTGGATGCTTTTATGTTGATGTCATTGCCTACACATACTGCACTTTCGTTGCTTGTTAAATTAAACGTTGGCAATGGATTTACTATGACAGTTTTACTAATCTCATTGCTACAGTTATTTTGGTCTGTTGCAATCACTTTATAGTTTGTTGTTGCTATCGGTTGCTCTTCTATTGTTTGTGTAGTTAGATTCAATGTATCATCTTTTGTTACATTCACCCAAACATATTCTAAGTTTTCTGTCGCTGTTAATGTTATCTTGTCTCCTAAGCAGATTTCGTTCTCTCCGTTTATTTGCACGAAAGGTAAGTCCCAAACATTAACAACAAATACAGAATCTTTTTTACAAGCTAAAACGCCATTGTTTAATGGATAATTATTGGTTAAATGAACATTGAAACGAGTTCCATTATTGAAAATTATACTTGTTACACTTTCATTGTTAGACAATATATTACCTAAATTATCTTCCCAATAGATTTCAGAGGCATTGTTTTTGAGACTGATGTTTGTCTCATTGCCTTTACATACTGTTTCAACATAATTTTCTACTTCGATGGTTGGTGCTTGTTTTACTTTTATTGAGAATGTTTTTGTAGCTGCACAACCTTTATCGCTTATTCCGTTGATAGTAAACGTAGTGTCTTTTGTTACTGTTACTTTTAAGTAGTCATCTGTTGAAACTAAACTGCTGTCCGGATTTCTCCATTCATATATCAAATTTCCGATGGTGGAATTCTCTTTTTGGGCAGTTAGGAGTATATCGCTATTAAAACAAGCAATCGTATCTCCGGTAATGTTGAATCTTGGAGTAGGATTAATTGTGATGGCTGCAGATTTACTGTTTTCACAACCATTAGCATCAATACCCCACACAGTTATTAGTGTGTTTTGTCCATTCTCTTTATATTCAAACATTTCATTAGAAGTACCATCTTCCGGATAAGATTGATCATTCCACTTGTATCTGAGAGCTCCAGTTCCCTCTAATTCTACTGTACCATTCTTACATACCTCTAAATTTCCGTTGATGCTTACGTTTGGTAAACTGTTTACGGAGATTGTTTTTTCGGTACTATCCACACATCCAGCTTTTGTTCCAATTACTTTAAAGGTGGTAGGTGTGGTGATCTTATCACTCTCAAAAATTGCACTATTTTCGTTGCTTTGCCTATTCCAAACGTATGTGGTAGGAGTATCATAGCCGGAGTTGTCTTTTACTTCTAACACAACAGCGCTGTTGTAACATACAATGTTTTCTCCTGTAATTTCCAATTTCGGCATAGGTTTCCAACCTACATTAACACTGTTCTCATTGGTACAATTGTTGTTGTCCATGGCAATTACCTTAATGGTTGTTGGAGCTGTAATTGCTGATGTAGTGAATGTTTTGCTATTGCTATAGTCGGCACTTCCTGCCCAACGATACTTCAAATTTGCATTGTCAGCTACCAACTCAGCCGTCATTCCGTCACAAACAACCACCGGTTTGATTTGGAAGGTTGGCTTTGGATGTACAGTTAACTCATATTTTGCACTGTTGGAACATTCATTATTGTCTGTTACAACCACTCGCAAAGTTGTGTCTTGTTGAGGGGTAATTGTTACGGAATTTTTATTATCAGAACTTCCCCAATTATAGTTGTATGGTTCTATGGCATTTCTTGCTTCTGCAGTAATTGTCGTCGTTTCGCCTTCACAAATTGCCGGTTTTGCTGAGAAATATATCTCAGGCAATGCGTTAACGCCAATTGTAATGCTGTGATTATTTTCACAGGTTACTGTTCTCCTATCTGTAGTGTAGATATTTTTTCCAACAAAATGGAAGGTACTATCTTTTGTTAATGTTTGCTCTATTGTTAGTGTTTCTGTATATGTACTATTATTCCACACAATTTCATTAACTCCTTTTACCTTGATAGTAGCCAAATCGTTTTTACATACAAACTCTTTATAATCAATATCCAATTTCGGCAATTCTTTTACTTCTATCTTGAATATTTTTTCTGCAGTACAACCTTTATCTGATATTGCTGTTGCTGTAACTGTCTTATTTTCTGTTACGTTTGTTATTTTTAATGAGTTTCCAACCTGACCTTCTTCACTCCATGTGACGTTTTTAATGTTTCTGTCATCTGAAGTGATTTCCAACTCAGTATTTCCTCCATAACAAACAATTATCGTTTCATCAGCTAAATTAAATGTAGGATTTTGTGCTCGTTGGATAAAGATACTATCCTTTTGGCTACATTTGTTTTGGTCTGTACCTTCAACGTAGTAGGTAAGTAGTTCCTCGTTAGAAGGAGTGGCTATTGCACTATTTTCGGTCGCTTCTTCAATGCTTCCGGAATTATCCTTTGCACTCCAACTGTATTCCACTCCTGTAGGACCGTTTACACTTAATTCGATTGAAGTTTCATCTTGGCAGATAAATGAGGTTCCCATTAGTTTTATTTCAGGAAGTGTATTGACTCTTATTGTTGTCTTAACTTCAGTTGAACATTGATAGGTTTTGTTTTCTACCTCCTTAGAAATAGTTCCGGTTACATTGTATGTGTAGTCATTATTAGCGTTACGAACTATTGTCTCTTTCCAATTTTCATTATTCGTTACGGTTCCATCTTTTGGCCAAGTGTAACTATATGCAGCACCGGCATTTTTAATGCTGATTTCTGCTTTTCCTCCATAACATAATGGTGAGTTGTTGGTCAACTCGAATGTTGGCAAATCAATTACTTCTACCTTTCGAGTAGCAGTATCTTTACAACCATTCTGTGCTGTGGCTATCACTTGGTAGGTTGTTGTTGCTGTATGTGTGGTGGTGATCACATTGGCTTTTGTGTTCATGCTTAATGCTCCCCAATTGTATTCTTCTGCTCTTGGATAACCTTCTACATCTTTTGCAGTTAAGGCTAATGTAGAGTTCATACATGCTGCATCAGCACTTTCCAATAGAATCTTTGGTCTTTGATTTACATAGACTACTATACTATCGCTGTTGATACAACCATTTTCATCTTCTGCAATTACTTTGTATTCTGCTTGTTCCGTTGGAGTAATTGCAATTTGATTGGTTGAGCCTAAATTGTTATTATTCTTATCTCTCCATTGGTAGTTGATGAGATTATCAGTGGCAGTTAATGTAATTTTTTCTCCCAAACAAAGTGTATTTTCTGTTACTGAAGAACCGATTTTAATCTCTGGTAGGCTGTTGACTTTAATATTAAATTCGCTTTCTACGCTACATCCATTATCTTCAATTCTTACTTTGTAACTTGTTAGTTCTGTTGGAGATAATTCTCTTGTTGCACCTTCTATTGCTTTGGCGTATTGTCCGATTTCAGAATCTTCTATCCAATAGAATTTGGCACTATTACTTCCTATAGCAGATAGGGTAATGGTTGTACTTTCGCCTACACAAATTTCTTTTTCTCCGGATACTTCTAATTGTGGTAAATCTTTTTTCTTTATTGTAACATATTCAGATGTTCCAACACAATTATTATGGTCGGTTCCGGTTACATTAAATGAGATTTCTCCGAGGATGGTTGGAGTTATAATAGCTCCGGTTTCATTTGTGTTCCATAAATATGTTCCGTCATTTCCTGCTCCGGATGCTGTTAACTTCGCTATATCGCCCTCACAAATTTCACTATTTTCGACTGCAATAGTGATGGTTGGATTTTCTGCAACTTCAACCTGAGTGGAATCTGTACCGATACATCCGTTTTTATCTGTAACAGATACTTTGAATTTTTTATTGTTGTCAGCTGGTGTCAATAAATTGGTAACCGCTTTGTTTTCCTCACTGCTGGCTATCAGTCCACTCCATTCGTAGTTATATGGTGCGTTTCCTCCTGTAACTTCTGCGATTAACTCTTTTTTACTGTTTTCACAGATAATTCCAGGATTGCTTATCTCTACCTTTGGTAATTCATAATAGTTTACTTTTACTACCTTGCTTGTTGTACATGAATTATCTTCTGCAGATATGGTTATTTCTCCGGCTTCATTTACAACGTGTTTATATTGTTTTTTTGCACTTGCATTTCCATTCCAATATATAATTGCGGCATCGGAAGTGGCTTTAAATGTTATCTCGTTACCCAAACATACTGTTGCGTCGCTTGGTGTTACTTCTAATGTTGGATATTTTATTTTTGTAATTTTGAATGAACCTTCATTGCTACATTGGGTGTTTTTATCAATTCCTGTTATGTACATGATGGTATCCTTATCTATGGTTACTTTTCTTTCAACATCTGTTGAATTATTATCTTTCCATAAATAATTCATATTTTGTGTTACATTCTTTACATATATTTCTGCTGTTGATCCTTCGCAGACTTTGTTAACTCCTCCGATTTCTATTGTAGGTAATGGTAATCCTATTACGTCAAACTTAGCTGAGTCAACGCAACCATTTCCATCGGTTCCCACCAATACTGCCGTAAATCCTGCAAGGGTATTGGCTGTCACCTTTATTGTATCTTCAGTGGAGCTTGTATTCCATTTAAATTGACATGGCACATTGCTTCCTGCTCCGAGTTCAATCTCGGAATTTAAACAAATATTGCTGCTTCCTTCTTTTACATTGTTAATTGTAATTTCAGGTAATGCATTTACTTTAATTTCTAACTCACCTGTGTTGGTACAATTATTGCTTGATGTTACTTCAATTTTGTACTTTGTAGTTGTAGTAGGGGAGAAGGCTTTACTTAATATATTTGTTTCTATGTTATTATTCTCATCTGTTAATGTATATTTATCTCCAGCTTGTTGAGCAATAAACATAATCTCACTCGTTTCTCCATAACATATTTCATTTTCTCCGCTCCATTTTATCTCTGGTAATTCGTTTGTTTTTACTCGAACGATTTCTCCATTTGTACAACCATCACTATTTTCTACTTCAAGATAGAATGCTCGGTCTTCTGTAATTGTTTGTGTGAATGGGTCGTTACCGCTACCGGACATTAATAAATCTCCCTTTGTGCTTGTAGCATCGTTATATTGATACCAATTGAATGTTAAGTTGTTCTTGACACTTAATGTTACGTCACTGTTTTTACAAACGGTCAACTCGCCATCAATATCTATAGCAGGCAATGATTTGATTCCGATAATGATTGAGTCTTTGTTTTTACAATTATTCTCGTCTGTTACCTCTAAATAGTATTTTCTTTCATCTTGTGTCGTTGGTGCAACTTTTAGTGTCGCTCCGTTTGTGTTGCTGATAATACTATTTTGATCTTTATTGGTTGTCCAACTATAGGTTAGTGCTCCACTTCCCATACAGTCGGATGTAATCATCATTTCTGAATTTAAACATATACTCTCTTCTGCATTCAAACTGTTAATAACAGGTAATGCATAGATGTTTATAGTTGTATCTTTAGTCAATGCACATCCGTCCAATAGGGCAGTGACTGAATAACTACCGGCTTCTTTTAATTCTTTGTCGGTATAGCTCTGACCTACATGGTTTTGCTTATTCCACGTATATTCTGCGTCAGAAGGACCATTAATGCTTATTGTAAGGTCTTTACCGTAGCAAATGCTTTCTGCGTTAAAGAAGAATATTGGTGCTTCTTTTACCGTTACTGTATAGTCAATCGTATCATAACATCTCAAAATCTGTCCGTTAGATAGGGTATGTGGTTCCGCTACTTCTACATTATATTGTTCATCTTTTGTAATTGTTTGTTCGATTGAATTTCCGGAACCTACGTGCGTTTTTTCATTGTTGACTCCTAATTGATACCACTCATATTCCATCTTGTTTTTGCTGTTGGCAACTAATGTAATGGTTGAGTCTTTGCAAGTAGCCTCTTCTGACGAGATAGTTACCCCTATTGGATTATTATATTTGGTAACAATGTATTCTTTCTTTTCACTGATACAGCCGGTTACGTTATCTATTGCCTCTACTTCGTATGTTCCGGATTCTGTTACTTTGATAGGATTTACTCCTTTGTCAAAGTTGGTCCAAGCAAAAGTCATGTTGCTGTTTCCATACATTTCACTTGCTGTCAATGTAGAGTTTCCACCTTCGCAGAATGCAATATCTCCGGTAATTTGTACAATCGGAAGTGGATTGGCAATAATTGTTACGATTGAGTCCGCTTTACAAGTATTGCCTTCTCCGTAATTTACGGATACTTCGTAGGTATAACTTTGTTTTTGTGTTGTGTTCAATGTCGGAGTTGTATATACTTCTCCGTCTGAACTATTATTTTTCCATCTAATTACGGATTTGTCGTCTGCTGTTGCCGTCAATGTTATACTTTCACCACTACATAATTCCATCTTGCCTGTGTTGCTTGTGATGGTTAATGTTGGTTGTTTAGTTACTGCTATAGTATGTTTTACTGTATTATTTTTACATCCTTTATTGTCGATTCCGCTTACTGCAATTTCAACGTTCTCTGTTATTTTTTGTATAGTAACATTGCTCTTTTCGTCATCGTTATATCGTATGGATGCTCCGTTTGATGGTGTGATGGTCCAACTATAGTTTTTGCTTCCGCTTGCACTTAATGTGACATCTCCATTTTCACATACACTGTTATTTCCGCTGACAGTAATTGGTTGCGGTGTGTTTACTATAATTATTTGTTCTTTTTCATTTTCACAACTTTCTGTATCTGCAACCTTAATTTTATAAGTAGTGCTGTTTGTTAGAGCATTTTCGCTGTGTTCTTGTTTTTTGCTTACAATAGTATTGTTTGCAATCCATTCATAACTACTTAATGTTTTATTGTCTGAGGTTACTCCCAATACCACATTACTTCCGGAACAAATTTCCACTGAATTTCCATTTGTTTCTGCTCCATTTACAGTTACAGAAATGTTTGGTTTGTCATTAACATCTATCTCTATACTGTGGCTCTTGTAGCACTCTTCTTTTCCTACCGTGATGGTGAAACTTTTCTTGTTCACCAAATTCTCTTCTGAAGTCCATACATTACCTTCGCTTTTTCCATTGGTTGGCCAAATGTATTCATCTGCAGTACTTTCGGTTGCTGTAATTACAGCCGGAGTTCCTGAGCATACAGCCGGATAACTGAATTTTACTACAGGGTATGGTTTGGCAATTACCGTAGCTGTATCATTGTTTCTACAGCCATTTTCATCTGTTACTTCCAATATGTACTGAGTTGTGGCAGTCAAAGGTTGTGTCCAACTTCCAATGGTTGAATTTAAATTGGTTTTGTTGTTTCCATCGTATGTGTACCATTGATATGTTTTGTATTCATCATTTGATGTGAGTGTAATTGTCATTCCTTCACAAACAGAGTTGGCACTTGATACAATTTTTACTCCCGGTAATCCTAATGTATTGACATCGTAAGTTGCTGTACCCGGACATTGTGTACTCTTTTCTGTTACGTTAACACTATAGGTTTTGTTTCCTATACTCTCTCCTTTGACAAGTAGCTTGCCATCTTCCCAATTTTCAAATATTACGTTATCGGCATGGGCTGTTAACACAACGGAATCATTTAAGCAAATATTGGTTTTTGTCATATTATCTGTATTGGCTGCAGATATATATACTGATGGGTTCTTATTCACGGTTATTGTTATTGTCTCTTCTGATGAACAATTTTCTCCATCGCTACCAATTACAGTATATGTTTGTGTCTCTGTTAATGCTTGTTTAACAGGAAGTTTCTCTCCAACTCCAATAACTCCGTTTTCATCAAACCATTGGTATGCTGATGCTCCTGATACGGTTATCTCAGGAATGTTATTTTCACAAATAACCAAATTTCCTTTAAACTCTAATTTTGGGTTGGATAGTTTTTGAATTTCAACCGTTGTGGTGTCTGAGCATCCCTCACTACTTGTTCCAACGGCGTAGAATGTGGTATCTGTACTACCTTCTTCTGCAATTTTTATACTTTGTTTGTTACTATAGTTTCCTATTTCTATTTGTTTGTTGTTTAGCCATTTATATGTTTCTGCTCCGGTTGCAATAGCTGTTACGGTGTTGCCCGGACAAGCTGCCCCTTCTTTTGTAATTTCAACTTTTGGTCTTATGTTTACATTTACATTTTTCGTTACTTCTGTTCGACAATTTTCTTTGTTGGTTGCAGTTGCTTGGTAGGTTGTATTGCCGGTAGGGGATACGGTTATGGTTTGGGTTCTTCCAAGTATATCCTCTTTGTTCCCATTCGGATTTTTCCATGTATATGTGTAACTATCATCGCTCGCAGTTAACACAATAGATTCGCCTTCACAAATTTCATCATTGTCTCTGTTGGTTTGAATTGTGAAACTTGGCGCATCATAAACTGTTGCTTCAAATGTTTGAGTGGTTTTGCAACGATTGGCATCGTCTATGGAAACGTATGCGCTTACAGTAAATGTTGTGTTTTCTTTTAATGTCGCAGTTACTTCTGATACGTTGTTTGCTGTTCCTCCGTTCCATTGCCAATTTATTTGGGCAGTGTTAGGTGTTACTTCTTTTATTTTTATTTTTCCGCTATTGTTTGCACATACTGTGTCATATTCAAAATTGAATGTTGGGTATTTTACAGCATTTACATCATAGCTGGACGTGTCTCTACATCCATTCTGATCACTAATGACCAATGTGTACTTCTTGTCTGAATCGATAGCGGCTTCCAACGTTGGCAGTGTTCCAATTATATAATTGCTATTACTACTCTCTGCCCATGAGTAGGTTGCAAAATTTTTCCCTTGTGATTCTAATCTTACTGTGCTATTAATACATACAACATTTGTTCCTTCTATTTCATTAGTTGGAAGATCGTTTATGTTGTAGGTATAGTTAATTGAATCTAAACAGTGTGTCGTGTTGTTTTTTGCAATAATTCTGTACTCTCTTGTTCCCGATTCTGTTGGACGATAGGTGAGCAATTCGTTGTCTGCTCCGGATATTGTTACCTTATCTTCTGCTGTTTTCCAAGTGAATTTACAGTTTTCTGCAGAGGCTTTCATTTCCACCTCGTCTCCTTTACATATTGCATTCTTCTTTCCTAAGTTATTGGTTAGAGAGATAACAGGAAGTTTATTCACGTAGATGGTGATGAAGGTATCTTTTTCACACCCGTTGTTTATAACTGTGATTTGATAGGTTTTTTCTTCTGTTACATCATCGAATGTTCGTCTGTTGGTTGTGGTTATACCATCTTCTTTCCATATAACAGACTCTGCTCCGTTGATAACAACTTCTGCATCTGCTCCTTCGCATACTTCTACCTTAGTCCAGCTTACAACCGGTTTGTTCTTTGTTTGGATGGTGATAGTTTCCGGTGCACTTTTACAACCTTTGCCATCTGTACCAACCAAACTAATTGTTGTCTCCTTTTCAATGATAGGGGAGATGCTGGTTCCATTCCATGTAGAGTTGCCAGAACTCCATACGTATGAGTCGGCTCCACTTGCATTTAATGTTACGCTTTCGCCTATACAGATATTCTTTTCAGTAGATTTTATGGTTACTGTTGGAAGTGGATTCACTGTGATATTTATTGTTCCTATATTGGTACATCCATCCTTTTCTCCTGATACGTTATAACTATAAGTTCCTGCTACTTCTGGGGTGATTGTAACATTGTCTTTGTCGTTGGCTGTTAATCCTTCGCCCTGACTCCAACTATACTTTCCACTTTCTCCTCCTAATGCGTTCAATGTTATACTTTCGTTCAAACAAATCTCTTTGGATAGTGGATTGGATTCTATGGTAATTGTTGGCAAAGCTTTTACTGTTACGGTTGCTGTTTTTCCTACCGGAGTTATACATCCATCTAACTCTCCATATAGCGTATAGACTTTGCTCTCTGTTAATGTCTCTTTATAGATGGTTTCTTTTTCAACTCCTTTATAAGATCCATTTTCCCATTCCCATCTATATTTTTCTGCATTCCCATTCTTTACTTCTACTTTAGCTTCTTCTCCGCTACATATAGTACTGTTTGCTACTTCGAATGTAGGGAATGGCTTGATGTCAACAGTATAAATAGCCTCTCCTTTACATCCATTCTCATCGCTTCCAATAACTTTGTATTCTGTTTTCTTTAGTACGTTAGGATGGTAATTGTCACTTCCTCCTACAACTACATCGTCTGCATACCAATCGTAATTCTTTGTGGAGAGTCCTGTGGCTGTTAATGAGATGTTATCACCTTCGCACACTTTGCTTTTTCCATTTATTTCTCCATTGATATACAATGTAGGTCTGCGGTTGACTGTAACGTTGAAATTGGCTGATGATTGACAGTTTGTGTTTTTTTCTGTGACTGTCACTTTGCAACTGATTGTATTTGAGTCCTCGGTTGGCTTGTAGGTGGCTATATCGCTTGTTGATGTTGCATTTTCCCAACTATAGGTTACATCATTTTGTGTGTTGGCTTTTATCTCGATGGAGTCATCTTCACAAACACTGCTCTTTCCATTCACACTCGTTAGGGTGACTTGTGGATTGTCATTTACAACAATCTTCTTGCTTGCTGTAGTACTACAAGAACTATTGTTTACAATTGCTGTAAATGTATACTCCTTCGCAATGGTTAATGTTTCTGTTATTTGAGGACCCTCATCATTATTATTATTATTCCATTTAACACTATTCCCCGCATCGGTCTTGGCAATCAGAGTGATTTCACTGTTTTTACATACGGTATCCGGACCTTCTATTGTTACTTCCGGTGTGGATAGTATGTTGATATCATAACGGGCTGTGTCAGATTGACACCCGTTGATATCTTTTCCGACGGCATAATAAGTAGTTGCTTCTGTTATGTTATTTAGTTGCAATGATCCCACTTTGTTATCCAATGATTGCTTATCTGCATCAAACCATTCCCAACCGCCATTTTGCATGGTTGCGTTGTTCTTTTCTTGGGCGGTAAGTTTGATCGAATTGCCTTTACATAATCCGCCCTCTTTGTCTGATGTAATCGTGATGGTTGGTAGTGGATTACTAACAATCTCTTTCGGTTCTGCAAAACTTTCACATCCTTGTCCATCTACGGCTGAAAGTTGAATTTCAAAGTTGGATGTGATGTTGTCTATGGTTACAGATTTTCCGTTTGCACTCCATGTTGCATCATCTTTTTTCTTCCATGTGTATGTTAAGTCGGCATCTCCAATAGCATGGATAGTCATGCTTCCACCGTAACAAACAAAGCCTGTTCCATTGTCGATACCGATACTTTGTGGTGTATATACATCAGCCTCTGCAGTAGCTTGTTTTTCGCACCCTGCACTTGAAGTGGCTGTGACGGTAAAGGATCTCTTTCCATCTAATTTCTCTATTGTTAGGGTAGAGGCGTTGTTGTCATTGTCAGTTTCTGACCATACCCATTTTGTAATGGTGGTATTTTTGTTAATGTTTTTTGCTTCTAATACAATTCCTTTATTCATGCAGACAACCCCGGCTCCGGTGATGGTAATTTCCGGAATCTCTTTCGCCTCTATTGATATAGAGTCTTTGCTCGTACATCCTTCTGTATCTTTTCCGGTCACAATGTATTTTACATCTTCTGTGATTTGTGGGTTGATGCTTCCACAATTGGTACATGCATAATCTTCCGCATGGTTGTTGATTACCTTTTCCCATGTGAAATTTTGTGCTCCTTCAACTTCTAATTTTATGGTTGATTCTCTACATATTTCTGTACTTTCCGGTGTTTTTATTTTTACTTCCGGAGCTTCTTTTACGCTGATGTTAAATGTGGCTGTATTGCTACATCCTCTACTATCTTTCCCCTCAACAGTAAATTGGGTTTTATCGAGGGAAGCTTTTGTTTTAAAGGTATCTTTCTTTTGTTCGGAATCGTTGTTCCAAATGTAATTTCCTTCTACTCCTCCTTTAGCAGTTAGTTCTACCTCTTCTCCTTCGCAATAGACATTGTTTCCGGAGATATAAATGTTAGGAGGTGTGATGATATTTAATTTATAGGTTTGTTCTAACCGACATCCATCTAAATCTCCGGATACTGTTACGTCATAGGATAGTTGTCCATCAAGATTGACATTCTTATCCGTGAAATTGGCTCCTGTTGTTGTCGTTGTTCCCTTTGTCCATGTATATTGAGTCCCTTCTGTTCCTGTTACTTGCAGAGTTATCTCTTTAGCACTTTGACAAACATAGTCATTCCCACTAATTTGAAATTCCGGATAGGGTTTTGCAATGATGGTTGTATCTGCTTTCCCTTTACATCCATTGATGTCGGTGGCTTCCACAGTAAATTTTGTGGTTTGTTGCATAGGAATGTTTATTGTTGCTCCGCTTGCATCTCCTAAACTATTTTCATCAGCATCTTGCAATGCCCAATTGAAAATGTTGGTATTAGGAGCCGCTACTGTTAGTTCTACATTGGTTCCTATACAGTTGGTGTTCTTGTCGGATGCACCTATTTTTACTACAGGATTTTCATAGACCTCTAATGTAATGGTGGCTTTCCCTTTACAATCTTTAGAGTCAAATCCTATTGCTGTGTATTGGTATAATCCGGCTTTCTCCGGCGTTAAAGTTAATTTGTTGTGATTTTCTCCTGTAGCACTCTTTATAGTGTCTCCATTGCCATCGAGCCATTTGTACATCTTTCCTTCTGCACTTCCGCTGGCAGTGATGGTTACGCTTCCGCCTAAACAAACGCCATTTTCATATCCTGTTATGGCTATGGCCGGTGCTTCGGAAATTGTGACTTTGGCTTGCTCCTTGGTACTACATCCTTCGGTTGTTCCGGTAATCAGGTAGAATACTTCTCCTGTTCCTTTAGGTTGATGTGAGAATGAACCTTCTTTATTTGTCACGTTGGTTACACTTCCTTTTTCTTCTCCATGTTCCCATGTGTATTCATCTGCTCCGGATACCTTAATAGTTGCTTCTGAATTTTCGCAGATAGCATCTCCTGCATTTATGGTAAGTGTAGGGAATGGTTTTGTTTCTACTGTTATTGTACCTCGATTGGTACATCCATACCGGTCGGTTGCTGTTACTCCAAAGGTTTGTGTTGTATTGACACTTGTTGTTAATGTGTTGTTGAGTGCTCCGTTGTCCCATTGATAGGAGGTAATTTGATAGCCCTCTTTTGCTGTTGGTGTAATGGTGGTTAATTCGCCCTCACACACTTTTTTCGGTTCTGCCGCAAGTGAGAATTGTGGTGCATCGTGCACAATTACTGTGGCACTGTTTTCTCCTGCGCAAGAGAGGGTAGGGGTTATGTCTGTATATCCAATCACTTTGTATATTGTAGTGTCGTTTGGAGAATCTGTCATTTCGGCATTTTCTGTCCCCTTTGCATCGTCCCACTTATAGCGTGAAGCTCCGCTGGCGGTTAGAGTGACACTTTGATTTTCACAGATATCGGTGATACCGGTAATGAGAATATTAGGTTTGCTATGAATTGTAATCGGAATCTCTGTCTTGGTCATGCAGAGTGCAGAGTTGTTCTTTTTGTATCCATATACCATGTAGCTTTTTCGGGTGTTGGCAGGAATCTCTCTCATTTCTGCTCCGCCAAGCAACTGCGCTCCATTGTCCCAACTACTACTATCTGCTCCGCTAATCGATAGAGCTATCTCTCCGCCTTCACAGATTTGTGTGCTTCCATTTACGCTAAGCACCGGTGCATTGAAAACCTCAATCTCTTTCGTTACACTATTGCTGCAACCATTGACCCCAACTCCCATTACGGAGTAGGTGTATTTTGCAGAAGTTCCATTGCTTGTTTCCGGTTGTGTGATGGAGATACCCGGCATTTGGAAGTTGTTGCCTTCAGCAGTGGTCCATACATAACTCTCCGGTTTTCCATCTCCTGTTGCGGTATAGAGTTCTGTGGTGTTGGCGCAAATCTCGTCCGGTCCGTCAATCTCTATGGTTGGAATAGGCAAATCCTTGATGTAGATGGAGTCGTAGGCTTTACATCCGTTTGCTTTTGAGGTAGCTTCCACATACATTTTGAGATATACCTTGGTGCTATCTGTTATGGTGTGTGTGTAGTTGCTTATATTGTTATCTTCGGTTGTATGTAATATATCGTTAATATCTTCAAACCATGCTATGTCGCAATTCATGTTGGTTGTTGCAGTCAAATGGGCTTTCGCCTTCAAGCAGATATCAATTGCTTTTGCAGGATTTCCATCTATTGTAGGGAAGTAGGTGTTATTGGCTGTTACAGCTACTGTAGGTGTTTCCAACACGGTGATGTTGTGTTCCCCGATATATCGACAGGTTCTGATCGTGTTTAAATTTGATTTTTCCTCTCGTTCGATGCGTAGGGTATAGGTGGCTGTTCCATTGGTAGGTTGGGCATCGTAGATTCTGAATGCATCGCCTGATCCTTGTGCAAGGGTGTCTCCGGACTCGTTTAACCAATAGTAGATGTTATCACTATGATTGTAGTTCACCAATTGAATAGGTGTGGAATAACCAAAACATACTTTGTCTTCTCCAAGCAACTCTACATCCGGACGGGGTTGTACGGTTACTTTCTTGGTAATCTCGCGTTTACAGTCGTTGGCTGTCCAAACGGTTAATTTAACGTCGTAGGTGCAAGTTGTATTGTTTTTGCAATTGAATTGAATCAAAGGATTTTTTTCTGCAATTTCCACCAATTCACCATTTTCGTAGTAAGACCATACTCTGTTGACAATAGAGTCGTAAATCACCTCTTCTCCATCAATGGTTACGGGAAGCACCTTGCTGTTATCGGTAAATTGTACCTCATTGAAGCAGGCTACATCCGCTGTAAAGTCCAATTCGATAGGAGGGTTGTTTAACTTGAATTTCTCTTCAATTGGATCGCAATCAGGGTCAGCACTCTTCATGGTGCAAGTGTAATCCTTGTCAGATTGAATGCTACCGTAGGGAACAATAGCCACATTGGGGTGACCTTCTTCGGTCATCAATTCATTCCCGTTAGGACCTCTCCACTCGTAAGATGCAAATCCCTCCGGAGCGGTGATTTTGGCATCGTGTCCATCACCACAGTTTTGTATGGTCAACTCCATTTTGGATGTCTCTGCAGTGAAGTATCCATAATTTCTATGAAATCCGGCGGTATAGCCCTTTTTTATTGCTTTCCCAGTTCCGCAAAAATGGCAAGTTCCTGTATTTGTACTCGTGTTTATGTTAGATAATACTCCAGATCTATTGCAACCTTCGCATACGTCAATTTGTTCTAAACAATCTCTATTTATGATCTCAATAGTTATCTTTTTTCCTATATAATCTCTTAAATCATAAGCTATAGTTACCCAGTCAAAGTAGTACATTTCCGCAAGCGTTTCAAGGTGTAAATTTGCTTGGTAACACTTGGAAATTACATCAGATGGTTCCCATCTTTTTTTTATACATTTTCGATTACTACTGGTACATCTTTTGTAACCTTGTAATTTATTATCCCATTCCATCTCTAGTTTATCGTATGGAGTACAAGTATTACTCCCTTTTTTCCTGTATCCATCGTACCACCCATTCCAATAGTCCCATTGACGACATGTTTGATAAGTTACGATGTTGCCTTCTCTGTCTTGTTCGTAATTGGTGCAAGGCTCATATTCTATACAAACAGAATCACCTTTGTTTTTTTGTATTAAAGATGCATTCATTAGATTGCTTTTGCTATCAATAATAGTTGAATTGCATAGTATGTTCATATTCTCGTCCATTACCGTAATAGCGAATGGAGGCATCTCGTTTTCGTTGTGAATTATGTCGTCAGAATTTCCCTTTTGGATTATTGCAGCGTACTTATAAACTAGTAAACTAGAATTCTTTGTAACTGTAAAACTATATGTCATACGTTCTGCCATAGCTCGGCGATACCAACCTTGTATTATGGAGTCTGTATAGTATATTTCAGTGTTTCCATCATCTCCAATTCTAACAGAGTGTGTACTGCCTAATGGTGTTAATCTAATATTGTCGCAAGCTAAGTTGGCATCGAAAGAATTAGAACCTAAAATTTTATACATACCATACTGAGTCCCCGAAATTTCATCATTTTTTAATGACCATATATTAATAGGATCAACCCTATTTTTGTCGATTTGGTTTGTTATGACATTTCCTTCTTCTGGATACCAAAAGGCCACCGGTCCATAATACCCATAATATCTGGTCCAACCCTCCCATGTTCCTTTGCTGAAGTCCAAGTTGGGGGTGTCTTCATTTTTGGCATAGAGCGAACCACTAACTCCTCCTATTATAATGAGTGTTAATACCAATTTTATGATGTGTAGAAACTTCTTGTCGTTCATGTTGCTTCTCTGTTTCATACTTAACTTTCTTATTTGCTTCCTACTTACTCTGTTTACCCCTATTTGTTTCGATCTTGTTGCATTCTTTTACTCTCTTAATTTGCTTCGCTACAAAAATAGATAGTAAACTCTCATCTTTAGTGTAATTCAATTATAAGGCAATTGCCATAAATTACCACTACTATTCAATTTGTAAAAGTAAATTCTTTTTCTCATCTTTCCAAATATAAAATCAGTAGTTTTGTAAAAAACTTTAATTTAGTGAAATTTTTTCTGTAAAAGTTTGCAGTTCTAAAAAATAGTATTACCTTTGTGCCGAAATTGAAAATGGCGGATTAGTGTAGTGGCCTAGCACGTAGCTCTCTCACGGCTGAAACTCGGGTTCGATTCCCGGATCCGCTACCATCAAAAAGGTTGTGTAGTTTCTACACAACCTTTTTTGTGATAACATATTATTTATTGGTAATCTATGCTAATTGAGTACAGCTGTTGTTCCTTATTTTGCGAAAAGATGACGGGTTGTCCGATTTTATGGCAAGAATTACAAATTATATCATATTTTATGAAAAATATTGTTCAAACCCTTCTTTTTTCTCTTCTCTTCATTGCGTGTAATGCAAATCATTCTACGCTTAATTCCGAGAATAGGAATACACAACCTACATCGGATTCCTCAAAAAATGTTATGCAATTTAACTTTTCTGCTGATTCTGCTTTCTCTTTTTTGAAAAAACAGTGCGATTTTGGTCCGCGTATCCCTAATACGCCTGCACATGTGGCTTGCGCTGCCTATCTCGAGAAAAAATTGTCAGAGTATGGGGCAGCCGTTACTTTGCAAAAGTTTGATGCAAAAGCTTATAATGGTGAAATTTTACATTCTACCAATATTATTGCCCAAATAAACCCTTCGGAGCAAAAACGTGTTGCGTTGTTTGCGCATTGGGATTCTCGCCCTTATTGTGATAATGATGCAGAGGTGAATTGGAACTCTCCGGTTTTGGGTGCAAATGATGGTGCCAGTGGTGTGGCTGTCCTATTGGAATTAGCGAGAATTTGGCAACAAAAGGCTCCTTCCGTAGGTGTTGATGTCGTTCTGTTCGATTCCGAGGATTATGGTACTCCTGCCTTTGTGCAAAGTGATTCGGAGGATACTTGGTGTTTGGGTTCTCAATATTGGGGAGCTAAGAAACCTTACTCGGTTAAACCTATCTATGGTATTCTTCTTGATATGGTAGGGGGTGTGAATCCTAACTTTGGTTATGATGTGATTTCACAACAGTTTGCTCCTGAAATTTTGGCGAAAGTGTGGTCTGTGGCTCACTCATTGGGCTACTCTCAGGCTTTTGTTTCTAAAACTTCCGGCTCTATTGTGGATGATCACTATTATGTTAATATTCTTACCGGAATTCCGACTATCGATATTATTGATTTTAGTCCGAATAGGGGATTTCCTTCTACTTGGCATACGATCTATGATACGCCTCAAAATATCGACAAAGAGTCGTTGAAGATGGTGGGAAATGTTTTGGAATTGTTAATTTATAGCGAGTAATTATATGTTGTTGCCTTATCATACTCCTAATGTTGTGGAGGCTGGTTGTGATGAAGCCGGACGGGGTTGCTTGGCAGGTCCTGTTTTCGCTGCTGCTGTGGTGCTTCCCGATGACTTCTCTTGTGAAGAGTTGAATGACTCTAAAAAGTTGACCGAGAAGATGCGGTACCAACTTCGTCCCCTTATCGAAGAACAGGCTCTGGATTGGGCTGTTGGAGTGGTTTCTGCTCAGGAAATAGATGAGATTAATATTCTCAAGGCTTCATTTTTGGCTATGCATCGTGCGTTAGATCAACTAAAGGTGAGACCTCAACATCTCATTATTGATGGGAATCGTTTTGTCCCTTACCATGATATTTCTCATCATTGCATTGTAAAAGGGGATGGTAAGTTTCTCTCGATTGCTGCTGCATCTGTGTTGGCTAAAACGTATAGAGATGATTATATGATGAAAATCGGGGAGGAATTTCCTGAGTATCAATGGAAAAAAAATAAAGGCTACCCCACAAAAGATCATCGTTCTGCTATTGAACGTTTCGGAGCGACTTGTCATCATCGAAAATCATTTACGCTTTTGGATCCTCAACTTAAATTGGATTTTTGAGGACTTTGTCTCTTCCTCTTTATGCCCTTGAATTTGTTGGTAATGACTCGAATTTTTTTTTTTTGGGGGGATGGAATTTGTCTTACTATCCTATGTTATAGATAATTATGAGTAGGGTTCTATAAATTCATTTGCGTAATATTTCTCGAAATGAATTTGAAGAACCCATTTAAAAAATCTTTTTTATAAAATTGGAGCATTTTCTTATGCCTCTTTACCCGGCACTCTACGTTTTAACTCAAAATCTTTTCCTAAATATTTTTCTTTTACAATTGGGTTTTGGGCCAACTCTTCTGAGGTGCCTTGGAATAAAATTTTTCCGTCAAATAAAAGATAGGCACGGTCTGTAATAGATAATGTTTCATCTACGTTATGGTCGGTAATCAGAATCCCTATGTTTTTCTCTTTTAGTTTCCAAACGATTTCTTGAATATCTTGAACTGCAATTGGATCTACACCTGCGAAAGGTTCATCAAGCATGATAAATTTAGGTTCGATGGCCAAACAACGGGCGATTTCTGTTCTTCTTCTTTCTCCTCCGGAAAGTCGGTCCCCTAAGTTTTTGCGAACGTGTGATAGATTAAACTCTGATATCAAACTCTCCAATTTCTCTTGTTGATATTCCTTTGAAAAGTTGGTCATCTCTAATACTGAGCGAATATTATCTTCTACACTCATTTTCCGAAATACAGAGGGTTCTTGCGCCAAATAACCTATTCCTTTTTGCGCCCGTTTGTAAACAGGATACTTGGTAATCTCTTCGTCATTCAAAAAGATTTTTCCTGCGTTCGGAACAATTAGTCCGGTTGTCATATAGAATGTGGTCGTTTTTCCGGCTCCATTAGGACCTAAAAGTCCTACAATTTCTCCCTGTTTTACATTGATGGATACATTGTTGGCTACCGTTCTTTGACCATATATTTTTACCAAGTTTTCTGTGCGAAGCACCATGCTGTTTTCCATAAACTCTTATTTTCGGTTATTTATTTGAGAGGTAGGTTTCCCCTTTTTCTCATTGCAAAAGTAAGGTTTTTGTTGGTTTCTACAATACGAACGTCTTATTTCTTTGCAGAAATTGCTTGTTTTTCCACTATAACCCCGCAGTTTTTACTTTTTAAATTTTAAACGATGAATTTATAGCACTCATCTTAAACCTATTTTATTCTTCTTTTTTTATAGTCCACTATTTTCTGCAAAAAATAATAAAAATAATCTTAAAAATCTCTCTCAAGTAGGCTCGAAATAAAATATAAACAACTTCTTACTCTTTGAAATCCGGTTATAATTTTATACCTTTGACGCATTAAATTTTAAGGCAAATTTTACGAATTAGGTCGAGATGGTTTTGAAGAGCATTTTACTTAGGTTGTTCCTATTTGCTATGGGGTGGTGTGTCGTAATTTGTTAAACATTAGGAAGATAGCAAGTTGAATTTAATTAAACCCCAAAAGATTCTGTTCGATTATTTTTCATACCTAATTTTTAAAGTTTCCTTATGTAGATTCTTTATATTTAGATTTTACAATGGCAAAGAAATTATACATAGAAACCTACGGCTGCCAAATGAATGTGGCTGATAGTGAGGTGGTTGCGTCTGTTATGAAAACTGCCGGATATGAGGTGGAATCTGATTTGGAAAAGGCTGATGCTGTCTTTATTAATACTTGTTCTATACGTGATAATGCGGAGCAAAAAATTGATAGTCGATTGACCTATTTTCAAACCCTTAAAAAGAAACGAAAATTAATCGTTGGTATATTAGGGTGTATGGCAGAGCGTCAAAAGGAGGCTTTATTAGAGTCGAAAGTGGTCGATTTGGTTGTTGGTCCTGATGCTTATTTGGATTTGCCGAACTTGATTGGCATGGTTGAGCAAGGTTACCAAGCAATTAATGTGGAACTTTCAACAACCGAGACCTATAAAAACATTATCCCTTCTCGTATTTCAGGTAATCCTATCTCTGGTTACGTTTCGATTATGAGAGGGTGTAATAATTTCTGTTCTTACTGCATTGTTCCTTATACAAGAGGTCGTGAGAGAAGTCGTGAGGTGAATAGTATCTTGAATGAGATTGAGGATTTAAATAAACGTGGATTCAAAGAGGTGATTCTTTTGGGACAAAATGTGAATTCTTATTGTTTTAAAGAAGGGGAGAGTGTAGTTGATTTTGCTCAATTGTTGTCTATTGTTGCTGAGGCTTATCCTTCAATGAGAATTCGTTTTACTACATCTCACCCTAAGGATATGAGCGATGATGTTTTGGAGACAATGGTGAATTATCCTAATATTTGTAGGCATATCCATCTGCCTGTTCAGTCGGGTAGTGATAAGATCTTGAAATCAATGAATCGAAAATATACTCGGGAATGGTATCTGAATAGAATTGCTGCAATTCGACGAATTATTCCTGATTGCGGTATTACTACCGATATGTTTTGTGGATTCCATGACGAAACAGATGAGGATCAACAACTCTCTTTGTCATTGTTGAAAGAGGTTGTTTTCGATTCGGCATTTATGTTTAAGTATTCTGAAAGACCGGGTACTTTTGCCTCTAAGAATCTTCCGGATAATGTTCCTGAAGAGGTGAAAATTGCTCGACTTAACGAAATTATTGCATTGCAAAATCAAATGTCTGCGTTGAGCAATCAAAGAGATATCGGAAAGGTATTTGAAGTTCTGGTTGAAGGTCGTTCTAAGCGTTCGGATGACCAACTCTTTGGTAGAACTTCTCAAAATAAAGTGGTTGTTTTTCCGAAAGGGAATCATAAAGTGGGGGATTTAGTTCAAGTGAAAGTTTTCTCTTCAACTTCGGCAACTCTTATTGGAGAAGAGGTTTAATTCTTGCTTTTGAAAAGTATATTAAGGAGAAACTTTTGGGATTTTATAACGATTTTTGGAAGATAGTTGTTGAATTGAAAAAAAAATGGTTAAATTCGCAACCGCTAAATGTAGTTTTGATTTATTACATCAGATGATTTTGAATGAGTTTTGTTTAAGTTGGTTTATCGTTGAGTGAGTGCTGTTGCCATTGTGATTAGGGATTGTTGGATAATCAAAGTGAATTCAGTCTCGTCTGAAAAAAATAAAAATTGTCCTTAAATAGATGTCATGAGAAAATTATTCTTTGACGTGGGCGTTATTTTTTTTGATAGTGGAAAATTAGAAATTATAACTAAAATAAAATGAAAAAAATTGTAATCGCTTTACTTACTTCGCTATTTGTACTATGTGCAAATGCTCAGATTAGTCCGTATCGTCAATTTAGTCCGTTTGATAGACCGCACTTTTTGATTGAAGGTGGTGCAACTTATAGTACTACAACGGCTAAGCACACAGATTATAGAATTGGTTTCCGTGCCGGAATTGGAGGTGACTTCCCGATATTTTTCTCATGGGTCTCTTTTGCTCCATCTTTAGTCTTTGAAAGTAAAGGGTATGTGCAAAATGTTAGAAATATTGACTCGGCAGAAACAACCACGGATATGACCTCTATGTATATTGAATTGCCGATTGATTTTGCTTTGAATATTCCTTTCTCAAGGAAATGTGGTATGCAAATTATGGCAGGTCCGTATGTCGGTTATGGTATAGCCGGTAATTATGCTGTTACTTCTGATAATAATATGGCTCAATATGGACTTCGTACGATGGAGTATAAGGCATTCTTCAATAGTGAAGAGGAACAAAATCTATTGAAAAATTTTGATTTCGGTATTGATTGTGGTATCAGATTGATTTTCTCCTACGTAACTGTGAAGGTAAATGCGGAATTTGGTTGCATGAACATAAATGCTAATCCGAACTCTTTGGCCTTTAAAAATAGATCTTTTTCTGCCGGTGCTGGTTTGAGATTCTAACCTTTTTCAGGAAGTTCGACTCTTTTTTAGAGATTAATCTATAAGATAATCCCGTTTTTGCAAATTTTGTATAATGCAAAAACGGGATTGATGTTTTATAAATTCTATTCGTAACCTGTTGACGGAATTAATTTAGTACAATATATTTTGTAACCATCCGATTTCAGGCGAGTTTGCTATAAAAAAAAGCGACTTGAATTTGGATTTCAAATCGTTTAATTT
>SUWZ01000034.1 GCA_015061185.1 Bacteroidales bacterium | reverse complement strand
TGTTTCAATCCACGTGCCCACGAGGGACACGACGAACATGGGGGCAACTAAAGGCATAGTACGAGTGTTTCAATCCACGTGCCCACGAGGGACACGACTTGTAGTACCTAATCCTTGCGCTGTTGAGGGCATGTTTCAATCCACGTGCCCACGAGGGACACGACTTCAGGTACATTGCTATCTGTGAAACGAGTACTAGTGTTTCAATCCACGTGCCCACGAGGGACACGACTTATCGACATACAAACCACCAAGGGCGGTATCAGTTTCAATCCACGTGCCCACGAGGGACACGACTCCCGTTTTGATTATTTTAATCCTGTTTTTGCAGTTTCAATCCACGTGCCCACGAGGGACACGACTGAAGTGAGCAATATCACCCCGATTGCAGTTGAGTTTCAATCCACGTGCCCACGAGGGACACGACTTACTAAATTGCTAAGGGAATCAAACTTTGGATCAAGTTTCAATCCACGTGCCCACGAGGGACACGACTTTAACAATTTTGACCCTAATAATTAATAATCATGTTTCAATCCACGTGCCCACGAGGGACACGACACTCAACGACTTGCGTAGAAAATCAAAGGTATTAGTTTCAATCCACGTGCCCACGAGGGACACGACCTTTGATGAACTCACAAAAGAAGAGTTTATCGAGTTTCAATCCACGTGCCCACGAGGGACACGACAGATAGCTGGGGTAAATTATATCTTTATGACCATGTTTCAATCCACGTGCCCACGAGGGACACGACTTATATCAGACACAGAAATATTCGTCTCCGTATGTTTCAATCCACGTGCCCACGAGGGACACGACTCTTGGGTACTTACGCTTCAACTCTTTTATGAGGTGTTTCAATCCACGTGCCCACGAGGGACACGACACAGATTATTGCAATCGAGCAGAGTATAGTGGTGTTTCAATCCACGTGCCCACGAGGGACACGACCGACTACCCACACGTCCTTGAACTATTAAGCATGTTTCAATCCACGTGCCCACGAGGGACACGACGCTGCAGTAGCTTTGGCAACTAAAGGCTCATAAGTTTCAATCCACGTGCCCACGAGGGACACGACAAATCTTCTTTGTGTTTTCCGAGAAAATTAAAAAGTTTCAATCCACGTGCCCACGAGGGACACGACTGTATGAGATTTAATAGATTAATAATCAAAGTGTTTAATATTGTATTTTGCGAAATACCTTTTTTTATAGGTATAAAACATTGATAAATTTTTGAATTTGTATTAAATTGCTGATTATCAGCCGATGCGAAAACTTAGTGTTTTTTGCAAAGCATATAATCCGCAAGTCTATATTATAAGTTCTGAATCTATTGCAAAAGTAGTTATTTTTCCGATAGATTCTATTCGGTTGTTCCAATTATTTCCTAAAAAATAAAATCTAATACTATCAAGTTCAGAGTCTATGATATTTATAAGTTTTGATTTTAAGACTACAAACTGTGCTTCTGTTAAAAGGCATTCAAAGACTGAATTTTGTACTCTGCGTCCATGGTTTACACATTCTTTGGCAACCTTGCGTAGTCGTTTACTGCCAGTTTCGGACATTGTGTCAACATCGTATGTTATTAATACCATCATAGTTCAACTGATTAAAAATACTGGATAATTATCTAAATCGTTCCTGATATAACGAGCCAAAAGCATCGCTTGTGCATAAGGAATTAACCCTATTGGGATTTTTTCTTCTAAATACGGATGTGTAATAGTTTCTTTTTTCCTATTCTGCCATGCGGTCAAAAGGATCTTCCTACCTGATTCTGTCATTGTTATTCCCTCTTCTCCCTGCGAAATAAACTCCCTTATGGATATTTGTCTCTTATTTATCAAAGACAATACTAGTCTATCTCCCAGATAAGCCCTTAACTCTTCCATCATGTCGAGAGCAAGTGACGGTCGGCCTGGTCTCAGAGTATGGAAGAAACCCATATAAGGATCTAATCCTACAGTTTCAAGGGCGGCAGTGACATCGGATGCAATAAGAGTATATACAAAAGAAAGCATTGCATTTACAGCATCTTTAGGCGGACGTTTACTACGTCCTTTGAATATGAAATCACTCTTTTGATTTAATATGAGATTTGGAAATATTTCAAAATAATGATTGGCGGCATCACCCTCAATCCCTCTCAACGAATCTAAATCATTAATCTTAAGAGCTCTTTCTTTGCTCCTCTTAAGATAGTTTATCGTTGTGTCAACATCTTCATTATGACCATTGTCTCTTATAAAACGGCAAAGGATGTTTCGATAGTTTTGTATCTTCCCTGCTATAAATAATTTACTTATACCTAAGGAGAAATCTTTATCCTTAGACAAATCCCACTGTTTCGTGCGAAGTAATACGTTGCCTTTTATTGGACCTTCAAATTTGCCAATATATTTTCCAAATGGCGATAAGTAAGTAATTGAAACCCTATTGTCTGCACAGAGTTTCATCAATCCTGGAGAAGTCCCTTTGTATCCAAATGTAACAATCGCTTCTATGTTTATAATCGGAATTCTGAACACTTCGGATTGATTAACCGATACAACTACGTTTTCTCCATCTTTACTCAGATAGGCTTCGGGCGTTGTTATATATAAAGTATTAAGTAATTTCCTCATATAAATTTTTCTTTAAGTATGTGTCTATATTGTTTTGTTTCTTCGTTTTGGGCATGCAAATATCTATTAATGAGCATTTGCCACAACATGAACTTTTTTCCGCTTTTGGAACAATGCTTTCTTCGTATATTCTATGCATCTCTTGGGCAAGACGCATTGTCAATAGCCTTAAATCTTCTGATATATGAATTACGGAACGATGCTTAATTTCTCCATAAAATATTGCTCCATATTCAACAGTAATGTCATACATCTCTTCAAGGCACATGGCTTGTGCTGCGAGTTGTACTTCATCAGCCATGCTCGATTTTGGTTTCCCTCTTTTGTATTCTACGGGGAAAGGTTTCCATAACCCAGGATATTTATTGTGTTTGATTCCCTTATCCTTATCGGAAGTAGGAATAAGTTCCACGGCATCAGTAAAGCCATATAGTCCCAACTTCTTTGATGCTATTGCAACTGACCTTAGTGTGATAGTATCACCATTTTTTTGCCTATATGACGGATTGTCAACATTAGTGTGCAAAAGTTGTCCTTCAACTGTGAGTTTGTTTTCTTCCCACAATTGCTCTATGTGTATCAACGCCCA
Source organism: Bacteroidales bacterium (assembly GCA_015061185.1). GTDB lineage: Bacteria > Bacteroidota > Bacteroidia > Bacteroidales > Paludibacteraceae > UBA1181. Next base: position 35,698 of record SUWZ01000034.1, on the reverse strand, counting down.
TTGTCGGGGACAAAACATAAAGTGTTGCATCCCCGACAACATGAGCATATCATCTTCAGCATATATCATGTGCTATTCTGTTTTAATTGAATCGTCATTTTCAAATGGCAGAGCCACCAAGTATCTATCAAAATCACTTTGGAATAATCTATCTTGCACAATACGATATTTTTCAAACTCTGTCTCAGCATGCAACACAGCTTCCTCATGACTCACACTTCCAGCATCAGTCAATATAGGACGCTCGTCACTTGAAAGATAAGCATCAATACGCTTTGCCCAGTCTTCCATTGTCATCGGAATATGGCGCTTAGCACGACTTTCAGCAAACTCCAAGACTGCCGTCACAATGCGTCCCATGTCCTCCAGTTCCATCTCTTTAAGATAGTTCTTCGCTATCGACACATCTGTCTTGACAATTTTACCATCTGGAGCATTCTCCCAAGTAGTCAGTCCCATGTGTTCTTTTTTTGCATCGGCTCTTTCCTTTATCAGTTCAGCAGCTGTACGCCCGTGTACTGCATAATGCATTTTGTTCTGTATTCGCTGAAAAAACAGTCGTGTAGTGGGAGCATCCTTATTATAGTCCATACTGGTAGCATATACATCCGTCAATTTCTGATAGAAGCGACGTTCCGAAAGACGAATCTCTCGTATTTCAGCTAGCAGATGCTCAAAATAATCCTCCCCAAGGAAAGAACCATTCTCCATACGCTTGCGGTCAACCACGTAGCCCCGGATAGCATATTGGCGAAGAACATTTGTAGCCCATTGACGGAATTGTGTAGCACGGATGCTGTTAACACGATAGCCAACTGCGATAATAGCATCAAGACTATAAAATTGAGTGTTATAGTTTTTACCATCAGTGGCAGTATGTGCAAATTTTGCACATACTGTTTCTTCCTTCAGTTCATTAGAAGCAAATATATTCCCAATATGCTTGGTAATAACACTTCTATCACAATCAAACAGCGTAGCCATAGCCTTTTGAGTTGCCCACACATTTTCATCCTTGTAGTACACCTCAACACCTTGATCCTTATTCTCCAATTGGAAAATAAGGAACTCGGCAGTACTGTTTCTTATTTCTCGACGTTTTGGCATGAGGAATCAAATATGTTTTTCAATTACCACACCTGTTGGAAGGTTGTTTTCATCGATGCTGATTTCATAATCTTCAAATTGACGAGGATATTCTACCTCCGTTCGTTTATTAACCTTGACAAGGTCAAACAATTGTGAGGAACGAGCATTCCCTAATTTAGATTCATGTCTAAACACGATTAAGGCACGAGCATTCATTTCTCCACGAGCTGCCGAATGATCATGTTCAAACGCATTTCTAAGAGCTTCCCACAAGAGGTTCAAATCATCTTCTGTAAAATGACATTTCTCACCATCAAATGCCGAAATATATCCATGCATACGATAGAGTCCATAACTCACAGTTGATTTATTTCCAAAAGTACTTTCTTTATCCCTGTCTGCTTCTTTGGTTACGCAACATCTTGTAAGAGAATGTGTTCTACTATCAATTGGATCTATACTTCTCGAAAACACGAATTGCACCGGACCACGAACAACTCCAAGTGCTCTTTTCTTTTTTCCTTTCTCTTTTTTTTCTTTAGAACTTGTTACCTCAGAATTGTCCTCTTCCTTAGCTTCTTCACTACCAGTACTTAATACAGCACCAAATGTACGAACATCAAAATACTTGTCACACATAGCTATGCGACCTTTCTTTTCATCGCCACTAGCTTTTTCACTCTCCTCGCTGATAATGTTGTTTAGAACATTTCCTTGTCGAATAAAAATATCATATTTATCCGAAGAAAGTTCTCCTGCTTCAACTTTAAGTTGAACGTAATTGCGAACCTTACGCTTAATACAAACGTCTGATACAAGGCCTTCTCTTGTTTCGAAATCAATTCTTGGCTGATTATCAAAATCAGGGTCTCCATTTGGATTTCCATCCTTCACATCGTAAAGGAAAACGAAATCATAACGATTTTGAATGTAATTATCCATATTCACTATTATTTAAGTTTTTGTTCCTTCTTATTTTTCGTTGTCAACTTTATGAGTCCGTTGGAAATAATAACCTAACGCAAAATCGCCTTGTTCAATAAGGGAAAAACGTTGAGGGAAACTTCCTCTCTCACTAATAAATCCTGCAATATCATTCAGTTCTTTTGCTAAGTATCCACCTATTTTATGTTGGTAGATTGGCACATTCTTTGTCAATAATGTCCCCAAAACATATGCCGGTTGGGACGCGGCTGCAGCAAAAAAACGTTCTTTGACACCACTATTAACGTTACCTATAGCCTTCCTCTGCATTGACTCAATGACGGCAAACAATCTGCCACACATATAGGCAATACTTCTATTAGACTCATCTAAATGTGATTTCATATTTTTATTTGTATTACGATTAATAATCAATTTAATTATAGCGGCTCTATATGGAGAAAACTCTCCTTCAACATATATTCTATTCAATACTGATTGCAGTATCTCAAGAGGAATCTTATATGACCGACCTTTTATCGCAGCATTCCAAAGTATTGAACCGATTCTTGCCTTGGAAACCAAGTCTGATTTAGCTCTCTCTCCTTGTTCCTTACGACGTTGAAACGCACTAATAAGCAATTTCAAAGGGCTATATATTAGTTTACCATTGTAGTCCTGTATTTCTATATCTTGGAACCAATCCGCAAGGTTACACTTATAGTCTTCCAAACTAATTGCAGTCCAATCTCTAACAGCAATTCGAGCTGCGGCAGAAGAAACCGTACAACTATAAAACATATTGACTTCTGCAACAGATACCATTCTATTGTCTCCGCTCCGCACAGATTCAAATAGACTTTTCACCTCTGACTCACTGGGCTCATCATCTATCATAAAAGGATTAATCTCTTCAGTCTCCTGCTTAGTCCAAAATAGAGCGACTGTATTATCGCTTATCTTAAACCTATGGTTATATTGGAAGTGAGTTTTTTTCTTGTTATCATCTTCTACTTTATGACCATCTGACAATAAAAAACTTAATCCATCAATGTAATTTCTTGCACACTCTCTACATATAGAAGAATTAAGATTTCCTATTAAACCATATGATTCAAAGGCTTTATCGTTATATGATACTAAAGCACTACCTGCCGATTGTCCTTTAGGCATCTTCACTAATCCGTGAGGTTCGTCTAAAACTGGTATTTGAGAAGAACCACAAATGGAGCATATCCTTCCATTGACCAGTTTCTGTTCCTCTTCCTCAAAGCGCTTGATAATGGAATTTTTAACTTCTTCAGTTTTCAATAAAAGCGAAGCACCCACCATAAAAGTGATATTACCTTTTTGGTCATTCCTGTCCAATTTTTCAAAATCAGCTTTGGCTTTTCTAAGACCGTTAATATTATTTTCATCATAGAATTTGATTATTGGCTCAAGGACAGGCAAAGTCTTATAACATTCAAGTTTCTTCAAAAAAAGTTCATGTTTCTTATTAACATCACCTTCTCCTATACCAAGAACTTCTTCACATTTATCAAGTAGGAATCGTGATTTTCCTTTCTTAGCAGTAATGGCTTCTGCTAAGATATCCTGTTTCTCTCCAATTATAAATTTTTGGAATACGCCCAATTCATCTATTACAAGAATAATAGAATAAGTATCTTCTTTCAAAGCACGACTTTTACCTTTAGTCACTCGTTTCCCAAACTCTACCAATTCCTGTATCATATATCAGCCTCCTCTTCTTTATAATGTTCGTAAACAACACGATTATATTCATCTGATTGTTTAGGCTGAAGATGAGAAGACGACAACATTTTCATGGACTTATCTTCAGGACAATCAAGAACACCATCTACAATAGCCACATCATAGAAAAACAAAGGTGTTGCGTTCCCTTTTTCATCATAATACATATCGTAAAGCATACTACCTATTGGATATGTTATATCCAATGGTTTATCGTGTTCTTCAGGAATAGAAAAATCCGCAACAAATTCTCTTGTTCCCAAACATGGTTGATGCCAACATTGTCCCTTTTTCACTCGACGTTCAAACATTTCACGATATTTCTTTACGGTAATAGGATGTTCACTATTTTTCGTCTTTCTTATAACATCTTCTTCGACATAAATCGATGCCTCAATAATATAGCCAACATCTTTTAGCACTATACTATTTCGTTGAACACGATTTTCTGGCTTCCCTTGATTATTTTCCTTTGTTATATCAATAGGTCCACTTTTATAACTTTGTTTTTTCGTTATCTCATTTCTTTTAATTGAAGCAAACTTGATGGGTTTGAGAACTATAATTCTTTTAATGACCCATTGAAATTCTTTTTTCCAAAGAATTGCTTCCAAGATGCCGCGTGCTGCAGATGGAGTCATGCACGGATAACTCATACGTTCCACTTTCAAATCGGGACGGGTAAAACATGCAAAGTCTCCCGTAACCTTCAATCTAACTGTTTCTTTATCAAGCATAGTATATCATTTATATTATTATCGTACTGAAATCCTGTATAAAAGGCAATCCAAAATCTTCAGAATATGAGCCATACCATACTAAAATACTACATTTTTCTATATTTACAAAAGACTTATTCTCTTTCAAGAATTTATCATAAACTTGAACACTATATTGAGATACAAGTTGACGTTCTTGTCTTGTAAGGAATTCTCGATTCTTTATACAGTTATATAGTTCTAAACTTTCTTCATTATAATTGAAAATGAAGATTGACTGAGTTTTATCATCTATAATTTTATATTTTTCGGCAACGGTCTGATATAGTAGTTTCTTTCTATCATTTGTTATACTCAACTTATCTGTATTTGCAAAATTACTAATAAGTTCTCTATAATAGTAACTATAAAAATCGTGTGTGTATAGTTTCTCTTCATTCCCTTTATAAAGAAGATTTGCAAACTCAGACCAAGAACGATATTGCCTACTTGGTTGACCTGACTCCGTCAATGAAAACAAATATACGACTCCTTTTTTCTCACTTCCGTTTTCATCTCTCATCTTTCCTTCTCTATTGCATCTACCTGCCGATTGTATGATAGACTCCAAAGGGGCAAGTTCCCTATATACTATTGGGAAATCCATATCCACTCCAGCTTCAATAAGCTGTGTAGAACTCACCACAATATATTCTCCAAGAAGTAAAGCATTTCTTATTTCCTTAATAACTTTCTTTCTATGAGCCGGGCACATAGATGTTGATAAATGAAATAACCGATACTGAGAACAATCTTTCATTTCTTCAAAGAACAATCGTGCTTTCTTCTTCGTGTTAAAAACAACAAGTGAAGACTGATGATTTTTGGCAACCATATCTGATAATTCAGATATAGCTATTTCTTTATAATCATTAATAGGATGATAAGTTACTCGTCTTGTTTGTTCAAATATCAACAGAGGATTTTCTACTAATGACTCTATATGTTTTATTCCGCTAAAGCCATCCCTTGATTCAAAATCAGGCTGAGTTGCCGTACAAAAGAGCATACTACATCTACAAACTTGTTGCAAGTTCTCCAACATCGTCAATGTAGGTTCCGTTATACCCAAAGGTAATGTTTGTATTTCGTCAAAAATGATAATAGAATCTTGAATATTATGTAATTTTCGACAAGATGATCTTTTGTTGCTGAATAAAGACTCAAAAAACTGCACATTCGTAGTGACAATAATTGGATAATCCCAATTCTCAGTAGCTAACAATTTTGAATCATACTTGTCTTCATTTTCATTCTCTAAATAATTTACATTAGAATGATGTTCAAGGACATAACAACAGTTATCATCATCAAATATATTCTTCAAGACTTCCGCAGTTTGATCTATGATACTTATAAAAGGTAAAACTATAATGATTCTCTTTATATTATCATGACATTGTGCATGATGCAATGCCCAATTAATACTACAAATAGTTTTACCTAATCCTGTAGGAAGAGTCAACGAGAAAAAGCCTTGAGACATACTTGCTTTAGATTCTGCATACTTACGCACATTATTACGTAACTGATTTATTCCACTATTCTCAGAATTAGCCTTAAACGAATCTAAAGTCTGTTGCAATCTATTCAAAAGTAATTGTGCATCAAATGAAGGACTTGTCCTTGTCTTGAACTTTTCTGTATCAAAATGTCTTTCTGTATCAAGGCTATCTGCATCAACTAGAGAACTATATAACATTCTAACAAATAACTCCTGCATCAGAACATTCGACAAGCCTAGAAAATTTTCATTGTTTGGTAAACAAAATTGGTTTCCAATGTCACTGAGCCATCTTTTACAGATACAGTTATATTTTTCCTTTTCACAAGTAAATTCAGCCTTCAATTGTAATCTCATCTCTGGACTATTGGGAAGTCCTGCATGATGGCCAAAAACGGGTAAGGAAAGCTCTATATGTTTATTTTCAGATGCATATAATGCTCCATATATGGAATGTTTCGTCTTAATATTATCACCTGCAATATATCGTTGAAAATCATCCGAATACTTACCCATATCATGAATTATTCCACAAAATTCATACAAATCTGCAAAAGACTTATCCAAAGCGAACCCTCGCATAATCTTTCCGACTCCTGAACAGTGTTCATTCATCGTCTGTAAAATGCCATTGGAATTTACAGAATGAGCTATATATGTGAGTGTATCTTCCATACTCATTTTATTTTCAAAACTAAATTAATATTTTCAATTAAAAAATACAATTTTATATCAATTTTGTTAAAGATAGTCTTTTTTTATAAAAGTTTGAAGTTTTAATGTTTTTTTGTCATTTTTTATTCCCTCCTCCTCCCCAAAAAAAATTAATCCCTCTTTCCCCTCTTATTGTCAAATAAGTTTTGTAACTTGCGCCGTGAATTTTTTGGACCAGATAAAAAATAAAATTTATGAAAAAGTTAATTGGATTTTTTGTATTTTTCTTTGTTGCATTGTCTGCCCAAGCGGTGGATGTGATGATAACAAAAGATAATCGTACAATCAAAGGGAAAGTGGTGGAAATCACTGATACTGAGGTGAAATATCGGAAAGAGGGTAGCTCTGTGCTTTTCTCTACCTTAAAGGAGAACTTCCACGTGATTGTTCTGCAAAATGGTGAGGTGATCAATTTTCTTGGTCAGGCTGCTGATGATTTGGATCAACCTTCCGTTCCTGAGTTTTCTCCTTTACTGAGCGATTCAATTTTCAGAGTAAGACGTGGACTCGTCTCTCATTTCTTTCATGGTGATGACCAAATCTCTCGTGGTGAGTATGAACAAATTACTAAAACTTTTTGTCCGGATGCCTATCAAATGTATGCAGAGGGTAGGAGGCTTTATCGCTCCTCAAAAATTGTTATGGGATTGGGTTTAGGTATGTTAGGCGTAGGTGTGATTGTGGGATTGGTTTATTCGAGCATGGAACGGGGTAACTATTCTATTGCCGTGCCGGTTTCTATTACTACTGTGGGGCTAATAGAACTTTGTGCATCTGCCGGAATGAAGCAAAGGAGTTTGAAAACTGAAGCTGAGTCGATGGAGTTGTTTAATCAACAATGCCGGACGGAGACCTCGGCTGCGGTTGTTCCTGCCATCGTGGTGAGCGATTTAGGTTTAGGGTTGGCTCTTCGGTTTTAGGGGAGTACTACAAATTCTACGAAAAGTCACTCTGCGTGATTTAATCTTCTCAATTATGAACGATGAATTGATGTAAATCTCCATTAAACAGCCATGCAAAAAGTGCGAGGTGGAGAAGAAGCATAAGCGGTACACCCCATTTAAATTGAGGGTGCAGGGTTTTGTGTCGCCAAAATCGCATACCGGCGGCAGCTCCCAGACTACCTCCTATAAAGGCTAAAAGGAGCAAACTCTTTTCAGGAATTCGCCATGCCCCCTTTTGGGCTTTTATCTTATCTATGCCATATACTGCAAAGGTGACAATGTTGATGATGATTAAGTAACCTATAACAATCTGCATATCAAGAAATTTAGAATCGCTTATATCAAGCGAGTACTATAAATTTAATCTTTATAAATAAGAATAAGTCGCAAGTTAATAAACTCTTCGGCAACTATAGAATTTTGTATAGAAAAAAACTACCCAAGGAGGATTCTTCCTAAGGAAGGCTCCTAACCATAGATAGTTTTTTGGTTGCAGGATTGTGAAAATGCCTTGGGAACGTTATTCCGGTTCCGACTCTGATCTGAAGGTATTTTCATCAATTGAGATTGTGTTGGCTTTGTTCGGGATGAGGTAAGTTATGTAGTCAACCCAAAATTTCTCTGTCCAATCATCGTTACTCAATCCTCTGTCTCCTTCGTGTAGTATCACGCAATATACTTTTACTTTTTTTACATCAGTAGGAGCCGAGATTGAATAAACTTTATTGTCTTGGCTTCCCTTTAAAGGATGTTCAAAAATCTTTTCGTTGTTGGCGTTGTATCCGTAAAGGTAGGCATCAACTACAAGCGGATCCTTTTGGTTGTATCCAAAGTGACGGCTAAATTCGATAGTGGTCTCTTTTTCTGCTTCTGGTTCCTCTTTTTCACAAGATAAAATAAAATATAGGATCGGCAATAAATAAAATAATTTCTTCATAACTCAACTTATAATTTTAATTAAGCCGCAAAGGTAATCATTCTATTTTTAAAAAAAGTTGTTTTTAGAAGTTGTTTAAATTTTATTTCGAGCATATTTGAGAGAGATTTTTAAATCTATTTTTAGTCTTCTTTTGCAGAAAATAGTGGACTATTATCAAAAAAGGAGAATAAAAATAGGTTAAAAAGAATCTCAAAGATGCCGAAAATAAGAGAGTGAAACTCTAAAGTATTCTTTTTCAATAAAATTTAAACAGCTTCTTATATTCAGGCAAGTGTATGCCTGATTTTACCTTTTTATCAAAAGTTTTCCATCGGCAAATGCATTCCCCACACGTTCGCCCAATTGTATGTATCCGTGGTGAATAGGGTCGTAGGTGATCAATTGCATTTTCTCTACGTCGGGTTTGCCATCTTCTGCCAAGAAATTCTCATTCACCAAGATGTTGACGATTTCTGCCACGATGTAGTACCCTTCGGCACTCTCATCTATTTTTCTCACCAAGCGGCACTCTAATGTCATGGGGAAGTTGGTGAAAACAGGCGCATTAACATTGGTGGATTTCTCCACGTTCCATCCTGTTTTTTCGATTTTTTTTGGTTGATCTTTTGCACTGACGATACCTACATAGTCTGCTGCCACCATTGTCTCTTTGGTGGCAAAAGCTACGGTGAAATCGGCACAATTATTCAAATTCTCGGTAGTGGCATGTGCACCCATGGAGATTACAATCTCTTTAGCATCCCATTGTCCGCCCCAAGCAGCATTCATGGCATTAGGTGTTCCATCATTGTTGTAAGTCCCGATAATCAGAACCGGTTGTGGAAGCATCCACGATTTTTGTCCAAAACTTTTCATGTTCAATAATTAAAATTTGAAGTAAAATCTAACGAGGTATAATTAATCTTCCAAAGAGTAGTCGATGGTGGTTACCACGCGTATTCTTTTGATGTAAGGGGTGTTTTCATCGCGATTTCCGATGCTGAATTGTCCTTGGTTGGCCCGTTTGATTTTGCCCAATTTGCTATCAGAGTCTTTCGCAAATTTCTCTGCGGCAGCCCGAGCATTTTTGGTTGCCTCTTCAATCATTTGAGGTTTAATTTCGTTGAGGCTCATGTATTCGTACTGCACGTTGTAGCGATAGTCTCCGCCGGTGATGGCAATGCCCTGTTTGAGGAGTTCGCTCTGTTCTTGAATCAAACTGCGCACCAATTCCACCTTTTGAGAGGTAACGGTGATGACGTTGGTGACATTGTAGCGGAATGGGACAGGGGAGTTGTTGTAACGCTCTGCCGCCATGTCGATTATTTCCGGTGCACCAATGCTGATTTCCGACTCTTCGATCCCTTTTTTCAATAAAAACGCCTTAATTTGATTGTTGGTGTTATTGATTTCGTTGTAGAGCTGACTCAGGTCGTTCCCCACCTTTTTGTACATAAGAGGCCAAGTGACATTGTCTGCCATTACCTCCACTTCTGACAGCCCTTTGACGGTAACTACACGATCTTTCCCTGCAAAGTTGTCTAATCCGAATTTAATAAAACAGCCTAAAACAACCATACCAATCGCTAAAATAAGCGACTCGATTTTCCATCCATTCATAATTATAATCAATTTAAACAGTTATACATTTGAGCTACTAAGTTAGTGATAATTTTTCATTGTTCAAAGTGGAAATTAATACAGAGGAATCCCGTAATTTGTTCAAAGCGAATCGGAATAAGTTGTGATTTTTTTGCAGAATTATGGGATGAACCTTCTTCTATGCTTATAGGGGATCCCAATTTTACGGTGATCCCTATTTTGCCTAATTTTTTTACATCTCCACCGAAATTTTACGGTGATCCTAGATTACCGCTGGAAGGCTATAGACCAAGAGAATCAGGAGATAGCTTTAGCCAAGGAAGTTGGAAGGAAGTTTATACCTCACACTTTTGAGAATGGCGATACTCGCCGTCAGCTCCTCGCTCGCTCTCGACATATCGTAATGAAACATTTCTCGAAGTGGACAGACTCGCAAAAGCGCAGAGCCGAAATATTGTTTAGGGAATACCCTGCTATTGAGGAGGCATACTCTATATCGATGAAACTAACACAGATATTTAACACTCGATGCGAGAAAAATGTAGCCTTGACAAAATTGTCCCAATGGTATAATGAAGTAGAAAGATTGAATTGTAAGTTTTTCAACTCCGTAATTCAGACTATGCAAAACAACTACGGAACAATAGCGAATTACTTTGAGAACAGATCAACAAACGCTTCAGCCGAGAGTTTCAATGCAAAAGTAAAGGCTTTTAGAAATCAATTCCGAGGTGTCAGCGACATACCTTTCTTCCTCTTTAGACTAAAAACTATTTTTGCCTAATTTTTTTTACATCTCCACCGAAAATTTACGGTGATCCATTTTTATTACAAAAGAAAAACGGTCGAGAATTTTCTCGACCGTTTAAGTGAGCCAGTTGGGGCTCGAACCCAAGACCCCATCCTTAAAAGGGATGTGCTCTACCAGCTGAGCTACTAGCTCTCCCTCAAGTGCTTTATTTCTCAAAAGCGATGCAAAGGTACGACATTTTTTTTAACTTCCAAATTTTTTTCGGTGTTTTTTTTGAAATTCTGTCGTTTTTTGATTTCGTTTTACCTCTTTTCGTGCCTAATAGCAATGCAGAGAGTAGATTCCGTAGCGATTATTGTTATTCCTCTCAACCTCTTTATTTACCTAATAGCGATACTTCAAAGCGTCAGATAAATTGGCAGGTGTGCAATCATTTCTTTTAGAATTTGCCACCTGTTTTTAGACAAAATCACTTTTCAATTGTTTTATTCCAAAAGACAGATTCAATGAAGTCAAAGAATAAAAAGTTTTTGTATGTTGTCGGAGCTATTTTTCTCGTGATAATATTGCTTCTTTCTTCTCTATTTCTCTCGCCTGTTCAACTCCTCTTGGTTCATCGTTTCTCTTCGTGGTTTACCAGCAAAACAGGAGCCGAGTTGTATGTGGGGGAGATTGTTCTTTCTCCTTTGGGCTCTCTCCGTTTGAATCAGTTGCTTCTGCGCGATGGCAGGAGTGATACCTTGCTGTTCGTTGATTCTCTCTATGCCGATTTTTCGCCAACGCAACTTTACCGCAATGGCAGGTTAACCTTGGATTCTGTTTCTCTCTCCCGTCTCTACGTCAATCTCTATAAGGCGTCACCTGATTCTTTCTACAATTATCACTTCCTTTCTGAGGCTTTCCCCTCCGATACAACCTCCCCTAAAACCCCGTCGAAGTTTGATTTGACAATCCAAGCAGCTACCCTATGGGAGAGCCGGTTTTCTCATCAAATCCGTGCAGATGGTTATGAGGCTGCCAATTATTGTGTTTCAGCTATTAATGCCCATTTGAAAGTCGGCTCTATTAATCTGCAACACTTTGATGCTCAGATGTATAGGTTGTCAGCAAAGGATTCTTCCGGTTTGGCAATCGATTCGCTTTCCTTCCGATTTTCCTCTACTGCTGATTCTGTGCTGATGGTGGATGCGTTTTATTTAGCTCTCCCTCAATCGTTTCTATCCATTCCATCGGCTTTTTATGCTCTGAAAACGGGTCGTTATGGCGGTGAAATCGAGGTGGCGGACATACTTCTTCCGGAGTTGAGCAGATATATTACCCATTTCACCAACTATACTTCTCCTCTCCATTTCTCTGCCAAACTTTCCGGCGATGTGCCGGCTATGATGGTGGAGGATTTCACTTGTTCCTACGGAAATTTTTGCCACTTAACCTTACCTCGAATCTCCTCTTCCGACCTTTCTGATTGGCAGTTGGCAGAGTATCAAATCGAAAACTCGTCCATTTTGTTGCATAGCTCTTTTTCGCAACTTCTAACTGATTGGGGTGTTTCTCTTCCTTCCTCATTCGCTCTCTTTCCCTCCTCTATAGCTCTCTCTGCAACCGGAGGGGCAAAAGGACTTATTTTGGATATGAAGTGCTCTACTCCTGATGGTAATTGTAGTGTTGAAAGCACATCTTCCCACTCATTCTCTGACCGAAAATCTCATTTTCATCTTTTGCTCTCTTTTGACTCGCTGCGTTGGCAGCAATGGGCAAGTTTGTCTGACCGACATCCTGCCGATGGGCAGTGTGATCTTTCGGGAGAGTGGAGATGGAATCGCCTCCCAACTGCTCAATTGCATGCTCAAATCGAACAAATCGCCTTCAAAAACTATCTCTATTCTCCCGTTGTTATCGACCTTTCCATCAAAGAAAAGGAAGCCTTGATGCTTCATTTGGCGATGGACGATTCTGCCCTCACGGCCAATTTTGCGGCTGAGATGTTGAGTTGGATGTCAGACTCCCTTCATCTTTTGTTGGAAGGAGATCTCAAAAATTTTGCTCCCCGTTCGTTACATTGGTTGAACGATACAACAGATTGGCAGATGGATGCCGAGATTGTTATGAATGGGAAAGGGAGTGATTGGAGACGATGGAATGGAGAGATTTTGATAGATTCTCTTCTTTTGAAACGTGATGAAAAAATTTTTTTTGCAGAGCAAATAGCTTTGGAACAACGTCCAATGCATTCCGGGCAACAAGCATTGACACTCACTTCTCCCTTCCTCAAAGCGAGCCTCTATGGAAATTATGATTTTACTCAACTCTATGAACAACTGTTGTGGACGGCGCAACGGTCGCTTCCGGTTTTGCAACATAATCCCCTCCCGGCAGCAGAGTTGACGAATCAATTTCAGGCAGACTTTCAACTCTATCAAATTGATTCTCTTGTCTCTCTCTTCGGGTGGGATTGTTCGTTGTCCGATACGTTGCAGATGAGGTTAGGTTTGGCTTATGATTCCTCTTTTTTAGCCCTTTCGATTCCTTCTTTGAGATGGGAAGATAAAGTGGTTGAAGTACCCGATTTTTCTCTGAATCAACAATCGGACTCTCTCTCTTTGAAAGCCGATTTTCATTATCATTTGTTGGAAGAGGATACGAGTGCGTTGGAGGGGAATTTTCGGTTAGCAGCTACCAAAAATCATATTTTCGGGAATCTCATTCTTATTGCTCGTCCGGATAGTCAGCAACTCTATCTTCCCCTTCGCACAAATATTGCATTGATGAAAGATAATAACGATGAAATCGCAGCTTTTATGGAGTTAGACTCCACCTCATTCTACCTCAATAGTCAGCCTATGAGGTTCTCCAATTCTCTGTTGCAGTGGAGTGCCAATCGTCTCCAATTGTCCAATTTCTCGTTGCACCGAGGGTTGCAAAATTTGGTTTCGATAGAGGGAACAATCTCCGCTTCTCTACAAGATACATTGCGACTCTCTTTTCGGCAGTTGGAACTGAAAAATCTCTTGTCGATTTGGTTGCCTGATGAGCTTCATTTCGATGCACTTTTGAACGGAGATATTTATGCCTCTGCCATTTTAGGTAAGGAGTTGAGGTTTTATACCGATAATTTCGTGGCAGATTCTGTGAGTTACAACTCGTTCTATTGGGGAAATCTGACCCTGAATGCCCTTTGGGATAATTTTAACAGAGGTGTTTCCACTCAGTTGGTTTTACAAAATGCAGATAGAGAAATCATGAAGATGGGAGGGATTTACCATCCGCCAACTCGAGAGTTAGCGTTAGACGCACTTTTGGACTCGATTCCGTTGAAACTTTTTACCCCATTCTTGTCAGACTATCTTTTTGCTATCAATGGGTTAGGAGTGGCTAATTTGCAAGTGCGAGGTGCTCTCCCGGATCTCTCGTTGAGGGGGAAAATCTTTTTTCGAGATGCCAATGTCGGGATACGATACACCGGCACTTCCTATTTCTTGCCGGATACTCTCTTGTTGGAAGGTGATAAGTTGAAATTGTCTAACTTTAGAATTTTCGATGAAAAGGGGAAGAATCTTCTTTTAAATGGCGAGATAAAGCACCAATCTTTTCGTCAATTCAATTATAAGCTAACCCTAAATATGAATGATTTTCTTTTGTTTAACAATGCACGCTCACCCCACAATCTCTTGTCGGGGCACTTCTATGCTAATGCAACCAATATCCGTTTGGTAGGAGATGAAGAGGGTGCTGTTTTAACAGGAGAGTTCAGCAACTCCAATCAATCAACCCTTTACATCAATTTGCCGGAAATGCCGGTGGAGGCAACCACATATCGTTCAATTGTGTATGTGGAACCGGCAGGAGATACTCTTTTGGCTGCTCCTCCCTCTGTTAGAGATAAGAGTTTTGATTGGACGGTGGATATGATGGTTAATTTGAGTGATAAATCCACCTTTTATGTTTCTCTTTTTGATGGGGCGATGATTAGAGGAAATGGACGAATCCGATTGCTCTATGACGATAGTAAATTGGCTCTATATAACCGTTTTCAGGCAGAAGATGGATATGTGAAGATGAAATTATCTGGCTTGCCCTCCAAAAACTTTATGATCAAACAAGGAAGTTTTGTAGAGTTTATCGGCGACCCAATGAAGTTGCGGTTTGATGCCACAGCCGTATATCAGCTCTCCGCTGATCTATCCACTCTCAGTCCCTCTTTTTCATCTATGGGATTGAGTACCACAAGGGTTCCGGTATGGTGCGAATTGAATGCGGCAGGGAATCTGGACAAGATGAATCTCTCTTACGAGGTGAAATTACCCGATTCTTCCGATGAAATTGTGGAAAATATGAATAGTATAATCAATAGTGATGCGATAAAAATTAAAGAGTTTGCCTACTTGTTAGGGGTGGGAATGTTTTATGACCCATCCGGAAGAGCAAGGGGTGATGCCTTCTCCTCTTTAGCTTCCTCTTCTATCTCTTCTGCCTTGAACAACTCTTTGGCAAATGTTTTGGGAAATAAGGTGCAGTTGGGGGCAGGATTCAGCTCTTCTAAAGAGGATTTTTCTGATTTGGAGATGAATGTAACCGTCTCTACCAAATTTTTTAAAGACCGTCTCCTCTTAAAGTCGAGTTTGGGCTACCAATCTCAGTCTGCCGACAATGGTGAAACCTCCTTCTTGGGAAATTTTGATGCCGAATATTTGCTTACGAAGTCCGGAATGTTTCGAATAAAAATCTACAATCATACCAACAACGATTTTTACCGCACTGCCAACAATACGCAGGGCATCGGTTTTTTATTTGTAAAAGAGGCAAAACGGTTGAGAGATTTATTCCGATTTCGTTCTTCAAAACCGTCAATCGATGTCGTAAAGTCCGATTCCACCGCTGCTCCCTCTCGTCCGCCATTGTCTCCCAATCGACCCTGACCAATTTTTGTTATGAGAAAATATCTTTTACATACAATCGGTTTATCCCTTTTTATCGCTCTTTTCTCATGCAGCACCACACGTTATCTGCAAGAGAATGAGTATCTTTTGAATAAAATGGAAATGAAGGTGTTGGGTGAAAAAATTCACACTTCGCCCTTGGAGGAATTTATCCGCCAGAAGCCCAATTCCAACTTTCTTTTTATTCCCAAGTTAAGGCTCAAAATCTATTCGTTATCCGGCAAAGATTCATCGCGAGCCATTAATCGAATTTTAAAGAAAATAGGGTCGCCTCCGGTCGTTTATGACTCCCTATTGACAGAACAATCGGTTCGGCAGTTAGAGCAAGAACTAACCAATCTTGGGTATCTCCGCAACTCCGTTTGGGCTATGCCGGTTAAGAAAGGACGTAAGGTGGATGTGACCTACTATATCGTAACCGGTAAACGATATTCTATTCGGAATTTCTCTGTTGAAGTGGAGCAAGAATTTTTGAGGCGGCTCTTCAAAGAGAGAACCTTTCGTTTCCTATCTGGTGTGGAATCCGGAGATCCTTTCGAAGCCAAACGCTTAGATGTTATGCTTAAAGAATTGACAACTACTTTGCGTAATTTTGGATTTTATTACCTCTCGGATGAGAATTTTTATTTTTTAGTGGATACAATGATTGGAAATCAGCAAGTGGACGTGGGGTTGCACTATCGCTCTATTCCAACTAAAATTCGAGGTGTCGAGCGAGATTTATCGCTCACGCAATGTCATATCAGTCAGCTCTATTTTTACGATGGATACGACTATTTTGATACTCTGATGCGGAAACGATACTTTATGGCTGATACCTTTCAATATAAGGGTTTGAATGTAATTAATTTTGGGAAAAATTTGATCAGACCCTCTATTCTTTATTATCACAATTTTATTCGGCCCGGAGCCCTTTACAGCGATAGGGCTGTGGATAATACCTACACCTCATTCAACTCGTTGGGAGCCGTTGATAGGGTGAATGTGCGTTTTCGACCCTTGCTGAAGGATTCTTCCCGTTTGGATGCGATAGTCACTCTTGCACCCTCCAAAATCTACTATTTTCAGTGGGGAATAGATGGCACCAATACCGCCGGTGATTTAGGAGTCTCCACCCATCTCTCTTTTCAGCATAAAAACCTCTTTGGAGGCTCTGAGGTGCTAAAACTGAAGGTGAAAGGGGCATTTGAACATGTCAATGCCAATGCAGCCTATTCGGTGGTGGAGGATAACTATTATGAGTATGGCGGGGAGGTTTCGCTAACTATTCCGCGACTTCTTTTGCCGGGTTTGCCGGAACGGTTTAAGCAACAAGTGGGGGCTGCCACCCTTTTTTCGTTTGGTGCAGATTGGCGGAAGAGACCTGAATATCATCGTCGGTTTTTAACTTGGGACTGGAAGTACAATTGGAAGGGCTCTAAACAACGATTGTCTCAAATATTTACCCTCTACAATATCAATTATGTGGCTGCACCATGGACCTCCTCTTGGTTTCAAGACTATTTGAATAAGCCGGAAAATATCATTCTCAAGGAGTCGTACAAAGATCTTTTTATCACGCGAAGCTCCTATTCATTTCTTTACCATCGCGATTATGCTTTGGGGTTTGATAACTCCTATTCTCTTCAAGGTGCGGTGGAGATGGCAGGAACGTTGCCGGCATTGATTTGCAGGATTTTCAGTGTTTCAAAGCGAGACGGAGCTTACAACATTTTGGGAATACCCTTTGCTCAATACTTGAAAATGACACTCTCTGCTGTTCGCTCTTTCCCTTTAGTGGGAAAAAACTCGTTGGTTCTTCATGGCGCATTGGGATTTGCCTCTCCATTCGGCAATTCTGTTGTAATTCCCTATGAACAAAGATTCTATGCAGGTGGTTCAAGCTCTGTTCGCGGATGGGCTACTCGCACATTGGGTCCGGGTAGTTATCTTTCGGATAAGAGCGATGATTTTTTGAACAGAACAGGTGAGGTCAAGCTATTGTTGAATGTAGAGTATAGGTTACGAACACGTTCGGTCATCGAATTGGCTTTTTTCTTGGATGCCGGAAATATATGGACAATCAGAAATTATCCCAATCAACCCGGAGGTGCATTTCGGTGGAATAGCTTTTACAAGGAGATTGCATTTTCGTGGGGTGTAGGCATTCGTCCTAATTTCAAATTTGTAGTCTTGCGATTGGATGCCGGAATGAAACTCTATGATCCGGCAGGCGAGGGTAGATGGACCTTTTCTCATCTCAATTTTTGGGATGATTTTGCTCTGCATTTTGCTGTAGGATACCCCTTTTAAAGTGATTTTTTTCGATGAAATCGGCTTATTGCTCATCTGTGATGGAGAGACTCTCTTCTCCTTTCAAGAAGGTTTTTATTTTGGCAGTTTCGCCGGCAATCCAAACAACGTCTCCCACTTCAAAGAGCGTGTTGACGGCAGGATTCATGGTAGCAATACCCTTTTTTTCGATACCAACAATCATACAACGAAAGTTTTCTCTGATAGCCGATTCTAAGATAGTTTTTCCATTTAAATGAGAGTTGGATGAGATGGTAAACTGTGAGATACGCACCCCATGCATCTTCTCTTCCCGACTACGAATATTGCTCAGTTTTTTGAATTGATATTCGAACTTCTCAATTTGCTTGTCGGTTCCCAATACCAAAATTTTGTCCGATGGATAGAGTGCTTCATTACCACCCGGTATATTAATGCGGGCTGTACCGCGAATGATGGAGACCAAGTGAACTCCATACCTTTGCTGAAACTTCAAATCCTTAAGACGTTTCCCAATCAAAGGAGTGTGAGTTGAATCTATCTCGAAGTCGCTAAAATGGATGTCATAATCCTCTAATTGATTGTATAGCCTGTTTTTGTTAAAATCCTTTTTAAGATTGGTTTGCAGATACTCGCGAGAGTAAAGATTGAGTAAAAAGATACGTTCCAAGCGGATAGAGAAAAATTTTATCCGTCGAGAGCGCATAATCAAGGCAATGTAGGCACAAGAAATGAGAACAGAGGTGATGAAGTGAAGATTCAAGAAATTATAACAAATGTAGCAGATGAAACCTCCTCCAATTAATCCTCTGAAGATGATAAGAGCCAATAAGATATTTTGATTGTTTTTCCCTTTTTTTCTCAGTGTTTTATATTCGTGCGAGTGATTCTTTTTTGCAATGATAGCCCTAATCAGAGGAGCCGTCAAGGTGGCAGTGAGGATAGCTACAATCGGAGTTGCCCATTTTTCGCCGATGAGGGAGGAGAGGAATGGAGATAAATAGTTGGTCATCAACATTATAATCGCGATGATAAGAATAGAGTAGATGGCGATGATTTTGCATAAATCAGTCAACAATCTCTCCCATAGACTGTTTTCCCGAGTAGAACTTTTTACTCTGTTTTTTTCCTCCCAACCATTTATCCATTTTTCCGGAAGATGTTTTTCTATCAGTCTGTACGCCGGTCCGGATAGCTTCATGATGTAGGGAGTCAAGAAGATAGTCAGAACAGAGACCGCCACGATGATAGGGTAGATGTGGGAGTCGATAAGTCCCATATTGATACCCAACATAGCAATGATGAAAGCAAATTCTCCGATTTGAGTTAGGCAAAATCCCGATTGAATCGCAGAATTTATTGATTGCCCCGCAATTAATAATCCGCTCGATGCAAAAACAATTTGTCCGATGATGACGGTGCAGGAAAGTATGAGAATTGTACTCCAGTGATCAGAAATCGTTGTAAAGTCCAACATCATACCCACAGAAACAAAGAAGATGGCCCCAAATAGATCTTTGATAGGTTTGATTAATTTTTCAAACTGCTCAGCCTCTAAGGTCTCTGCCAGCACAGAGCCTGCAATGAAGGCACCCAAAGCCGACGAGAAGCCCACTTGCATGGCAAATATCACCATTCCGAAGCAAAATCCGATGGAAACGATCAATAGAGTCTCATCATTCATCACCTCCCGAGCTCTTTTAAGGAGAGTAGGAAAGAAATAAATACCCGAAATCATCCATACTACCAAGAAGAAGAACAATTTGACTACAGCAATAAAAATCTCAATACCTTCGAAAGAATTGCTTCCTGCTAAAGTGCTGATTAAGACCATTAAGACGATGGCAATCAAATCTTCAAAAATCAGAATGCCATAAACATTTTTTGCAAAAGGTTGACTTTGCAAGCCGGCATCATCAAATGCCTTGACGATAATAGCAGTTGATGACATCGAAATCATGCATCCCAACAAAAGACTTGCAGAGCTACTCATGCCGATGAGTAATCCAACTATGAAGCCCGCCAAAATCATGGAACTTACAATGACGCACGCCCCGATAGCAGCCGTTTTCCCAACGTTTATCAGTTTTTTGAAACTAAAATCGATTCCTAAACTAAACAGAAGAAAAATTACTCCCAATTCAGACCAACTATTGATGTCAGAAGTGCCGGAGATGTCCGGAGTTAAAGATATCTGAGAAGATACCAAACAACCAGCCACGATGTAACCCAAGACGACAGGTTGCTTCAGCCATTTGAAGATAATGGTTGTTATTCCTGCCGAAATAAGAAGCAAAGCCAAATCGTGTATAAGCGGCGGTATATGCATATATAAAAGCAATTCTGTCTGTACTGCAAAGGTAAATAATTGTTTTTGATTTTTTTTATCAACTTTCTTTAATTTTTACAAAAACTTGTTAGTAGTTAGTAATGAGAAGATTGAGCCAATTTTTATTATTCAGACTTTATTTAACGAAATAGTCTAATAGTGTGATTATAAGAAAGATAGTTAAATTCTCCCCTGCGAAGTAAGTACGTTAGCTTTGAAATCATAGAAAGGAAGCGTGTAGGCAATAAAATATCAAAAAATGTTTAAAAAGCATAATATACAGGAGAATGTTGAAATATTTTTGTTTTTACGTTCGTTTAAAATAGCCAGATTTCAAACAGCTTCTAAGAAACAGTTGTGAATTTAGGAAATATAATTTAGAAGCTGTTTAAATTTTATTAAAAAAAAATTAGAGTTTCACTCTCTTATTTTCGGCATCTTTGAGATTCTTTTTAACCTATTTTTATTCTCCTTTTTTGATAATAGTCCACTATTTTCTGCAAAAGAAGACTAAAAATAGATTTAAAAATCTCTCTCAAATATGCTCGAAATAAAATTTAAACAACTTCTTAAAATGTTAACGAGCGTTTTATAAATTCATTTTGCGGAATTTTTGAATACATTCAGAGTAGATTGAATAGCGCAAGAGAGGATCGGTGAAGTATTGTGACTGCCTGATAAACAGCAAGTTGCTGAAATAATTCAAAAAGAACCGAAAAGTAAGTCATCCTGCGATTTACACTTTTAAATTTAAAACGATGAATTTATAGAACCACCTAAAATAATTAAAATTAGTTAAGTAAGTGAAATGTTAAAATCCTTTTCTTATATTTGTACTGATGAAGAATAAAACGTTATTGCTATTAGGCGGAGTGATGGCCATTTCATTTTTTGGGCTATTCTCTTTACAGGCTTACTATATGAGGCTTACTGCTGAGATGCGTATGGATCAATTCTCAGAGGAGGTTAGGCGTTCCTTATATAGTGTTGCAAAATCGTTGGCAGAAGATGAATTGTTTTTATACTTGGACAACAATTTAAAAACAAAGGAAAAAGGAGTTGCGGTTTCTCGTAGTGCATCGTTTAAACGAGTAGAATCCACACCTCAATTGCGCTCTTTGCAAGATAGTTCGGTCAATAAGTCAAATATTAGAGTTCGGCCAAAGGTTTTTATATCGGTTAAACATGGTGTCAACTCAATTTCAGAATCGTCAAAGCAGATGCAAAATAGGATTCGTGAAACATACGTCAGAAACAGACAATTGTTTGACGATGCGTTGATTAGGCTCTTGAGTGAAACCTATGTTCGTCCCATTGAGGAGAGAATAGATTTTTCTGTTTTAGAATCTGTTTTGGATAGTGAATTTGAGCAAAATGGTGTGAACATTCCTTATTTTTTCTGTGTTATGAATAAGGACGGAAAAGAGTTGTTTAAGAGTGCCAATTATGACCCGGCAAACTTAGATGTACAGAGTTATTCTCAGCCATTATTTGCGAATGACCCTGTTCCTCAAGGAAATTATCTTAAGGTCTTTTTTCCAACGAGATCTAATTATATTTTCTCCGGAATGCTCTTTTTGCCCTCTGTATTCTTTATTCTCTTGTTGCTATTTACCTTCATCTTTTCGATGGTAATTATATCAAGACAAAAGAAACTTTCAGAGATGCGTACCGACTTTATGAACAATATGACGCATGAATTAAAAACGCCTGTTTCGACCATCTCCTTGGCTTCTCAAATGTTGAACGATGAGTCGATCACCAAATCGCCTCGAATGATTGCTCAACTTTCTAAAACCATCAGTGAAGAGACGAAGCGTTTAATGCAGCAAATTGAAAAAGTTTTACAGATGTCTATCTTCGAAAAAGAGAGTTCTGCTCTTAAGTTGGAAGAGATGGATATCAACGATTTGATACTGGGAATTGCTTCTGTATTCTCTATAAAAGTAGAAAAAACAGGAGGGGAAATTCAGACCGAATTGGATGCAGATGAAGCTGTGGCTTGTGTAGATGAGGTCCATTTTACCAACATTATCTATAATTTGTTGGATAATGCGGTTAAATATAGTAATGGACCATTGATACTGAGAGTAAAAACGTGGAACGAAAGATCTCGTTTATTAATCTCTATCGAAGATAATGGTATCGGTATCAAGAAAAATAACCTAAAAAGAATCTTTGATAAGTTTTATCGTGTGCCTACAGGAAGTGTGCATAATGTCAAAGGTTTTGGCTTGGGACTTGCCTACGTTAAAAAAGTGGTAGAAGACCATAAAGGCCGAATTTGGGTTGAGAGTGAGTATGAAAAAGGAACAAAATTTATTATGTCAATACCTATAAAAACTGAATAACCATGGAGGAAAAGACAAAAATCTTATTGTGCGAGGATGACGAGAATCTCGGAACCTTGCTTTGGGAGTACCTAAACGCAAAAGAGTATCAAACAGAATTGATGCCGGATGGAGAAGCCGGATATAAGGCTTTTATTAAAAATAAATATGATATCTGCGTGTTGGACGTGATGATGCCTAAGAAAGATGGCTTTACGTTGGCTAAAGAGATACGTCAAATTAACTCTGAAGTGCCTATCCTCTTTTTAACGGCTAAAACTTTAAAAGAAGATATCTTGGAGGGATTTAAGATTGGTGCTGATGATTATATGACTAAACCTTTCAGTATGGAGGAGTTATTGATGAGAATTGAGGCTATTATGCGTCGTGTGAAAGGTAAAAAAACTAAAGAGGGTTCTGTTTATAAAATGGGACAATTTACTTTTGATACTCAAAAACAGTTGTTATCCATAGGTGATAAGTCAACGAAATTGACTACTAAAGAGTCGGAATTGCTTGCTTTACTTTGTGCTCATGCCAACGATATTTTGGAGCGTAATTATGCGTTGAAAACCATTTGGATTGACGATAACTACTTCAATGCTCGCAGTATGGATGTTTATATCACTAAGTTGAGAAAACATTTGAAGGCAGATCCATCTATAGAGATTATCAATATTCATGGTAAGGGATATAAGATTATTATACCGGACGAGATTACCATAGAGGCATAGCATCTCCTTGCAAGGGGAATCTTTCTCGCAAATGGGAGGTCGATTGTTGTTATGGCAATCGACCTCTTTGCGTTAATAGTATCATAGAAATTATTTTGCCGATATCCGGTTATATTGTGTGATTACCAATCACCTTGACAAATAAAAAAGGGCATATCAAATTTGATACACCCTCTTTTTAAATTTCAATTGATAAATTACACCAATTTATGTATAACCAATCCGGAACGTAATTTAGGTTCAAACCAAGTTGTTTTTGGAGGCATGATGTTACCACTATCAGCAATGTCGATCAACTGTTTCATAGATACCGGATAAAGAGCTAAAGCCACTTTCATTTCGCCACTATCCACACGTTTTTTCAACTCTCCTAAACCTCTGATTCCTCCAACGAAATCAATACGTTTGTCACTTCTTAAGTCCTTAATGCCTAAAATCTCGTCTAATATCAAATTAGAAGAGATAGTAACGTCTAACACTCCAATTGGATCATTGTCGTTGTAGGTGCCCTCTTTTGCAGTCAAAGAATACCATTTTCCGCCTAAGTATAGAGAGAAATTATGCAATTGAGATGGTTTGTATATCTCTGTTCCTTTTTCTTCCACGATGAAGTTCTTTTGCAAAGCTGCCAAGAACTCTTCGTCAGATAAATTATTCAAATCTTTTACAACACGGTTATAGTCGATGATATTTAACTGATTGTCTGGGAAGCAAACAGCCAAGAAATAGTTATACTCTTCATCACCTTTGTGATTAGGATTTTCTCTTCTCTTTTCGTCTCCTACCAGTGCAGCTGCAGCACTTCTATGGTGACCGTCAGCAATGTATAGATAAGGGATTCCTGCGAATATTTCAGTAATTCGGTTGATGGTTTTCTCATCTTCAATCAGCCAAAAATGATGTCCAAAGCCATCCGGTGCCACAAAGTCATATTCTGCATCCCCTTTTACCACCTCTGCAACAATGGCATCTATCTCATCTTTATGTGGATAGGCAAAAAATACCGGCTCTACGTTAGCATTGTTGATGCGAACGTGTTTCATGCGATCCTCTTCTTTGTCTCTGCGTGTTAATTCGTGTTTCTTTATCTTTCCGGTCATGTAGTCATCTACATACGCACAAACAACCAATCCATATTGAGTGCGACCATTCATGGTTTGTGCATAGACGTAGTATTTTTCCTTCTCATCTTGTACCAACCAGCCTTTTTCTTGGAACATGGCAAAGTTTTCGGCTGCTTTGTCATAGACACACGCATCGTGTTCGTCTGTTCCTGCCGGAAAATCTATTTCCGGTTTGATGATATGATACAATGATTTCTCGTTTCCTTCAGCTTCTTTGCGAGCCTCTTCTGAGTTGAGTACGTCATACGGACGTGATGCAACTTGTTCTACCAAGTTTTTGGGAGGACGAATGCCTTTAAATGGTTTAATTATAGCCATAATGTATTTTGTTATTTATTTTTTTACAAAGATAAACAATCGGAATTAATATTTTGTGTGTTCTTCCTTAATTTTTTTTGTCGGAGCATTACTCCTTTGGGTTATGACGAACTTTTTTTTAGGCAACTTCTATAAATCTCTATTTTCTATTTACGGTTCATAAATTCTGTTTCGGATGCTTTGGAATTTAGAAATTGTTTAAATTTTATTGAAAGAAATATTTTAGAGTTCCACACCCTTATTTTCAGTATTTTTGAAATTCTTCTTAGGAGGGTTCTATAGATTCAAAAATCCCTTGAAATGAATTTATAGCCCCCTCCTTGATATCGCACTCAAATATGCTCGAAATAAAATTTAAGTAACTTCTTATAGAACTTACCTGAAATTGCGCTCCTGAGACCAATAAATTTTAATCTCTCTTTATAAACTTGGTTAAAACTTTTTTTTTCTTTATTTAAACTTTTATCTTTGTACGATAATAATTTATGAAAATTTAGACACGAATGGAAGAGTTGTTTATCATTTTAGCATTGATTTTGTTAAACGGTGTTTTTGCTATGTCTGAGGTCTCTTTAATATCTGCACGTAAGGCGAAGTTGTTGACCGATGTCAAGCAAGGCAAAAGATCTGCTAAAGTGGCCTTGGATTTAGCTAATCAACCGGACCGTTTTCTTTCTACAGTTCAGATCGGGATTACCCTTATTGGGTTGTTGACCGGTATCTTTTCCGGTAACAAGATTGCTCATATTTTCTCTGATCTCTTGTTGGAGTGGGGAATACCTTCTGCCTATGCAGGATTTGTATCGCAAACGTTAATCGTGGTTTTGGTTACTTTCTTCTCTATTTTGTTGGGTGAGTTGGTGCCAAAACGTATTGGTATGGCTTCTGCAGAAAAAGTGGCTTGTGTGGTCGCTCGTCCAATGAAATTCTTGTCTAAAATTACCTATCCATTCGTTTGGTTATTATCCCGTAGCACCTCCTTTATCTTCTCTTTGTTCGGATTTAAGGAGGAGGATAACAAGGTGACTGAAGAGGAGATTAAAACTATGATCCAAGAAGGGACTGAAGATGGTGAGGTTCAGCCTGTGGAACAAGATATTGTGCGTCGCGTATTTTTAATGGGTGACCTCAAAGTCGCTTCTATTATGACCCATAAGAATGATGTGGTAAGCATTGATGTTTCTGCTGATGCAGAAGGAGTGCAAGAGATAATTAAGTCTGCTTTGTATGAGTTTTACCCTGTGATTGATGGCGATTTTGACCATTTAGTGGGGGTTATTTCTTTAAAAGACTTGGTTATGTGCTTGAATCAACCTGATTTTAACCTTTCTAAATTGGTGCATGAGCCTACCTTCTTTCATGAAAATATGAGTGTGTACAAGGCATTGGAGATGATGAAACAGAAGGGACTGAGTAGAGCTTTGGTTTGTGACGAGTTTGGAACTTGCGTGGGAATCATCACTCTGAAGGATATTCTTCAAGGATTGGTTGGTAATATTGATAATCATGATGAGGAACCGGATATTGTAAAACGTCTTGATAATAGTTGGTTGGTTTCCGGTCAGACAACTGTTGTGGACTTCCTTACTTATTTTGATTCTTGTGATCTTTTGGAGGACTCCGACTACAATACTGTTGCCGGTTTGATTATGCACTATCTGGAGAGTATCCCTAAAACCGGACAGACTGTCGTTTGGAAAGGGTTTAAAATGGAGGTTGTTGATATGGATGGTGTGCGAGTAGATAAGGTTTTGGTTACGAAAGTGGACGAGACTGGGGAGGCATAAACTTGCGACTACTCAGTCATCACCCGCTCTATCTTACAACTGTGTTCCTTCGTCTTTTCGTCGTAATTAACGCCTACAAAAAGGAGGTCACCTTTGTAGCTGTTGAGTGCCTGACAATAGTTTTTCTCCTTTATCTGTTGCAATGCGCTTCCTGCGCTTTTGTTGTGTTTCAACTGAAAAGTTTATCAACCTCCAATTTAACTTTTTAAATCTTAAACGGTGAATTTATAGAACTAACCTATTTTTCCGCACCGTCAACGTCAATGCGTCAATGAAGGCATTGTCGATTACTTAAGAAACGCTCCTCCTGCAAA
The DNA here is from genome assembly GCA_015061185.1 of Bacteroidales bacterium. Classification (GTDB taxonomy): domain Bacteria; phylum Bacteroidota; class Bacteroidia; order Bacteroidales; family Paludibacteraceae; genus UBA1181. Next base: position 8,594 of record SUWZ01000034.1, on the reverse strand, counting down.
TATAAAAATCACCAAAAGAAAAGTCTTTCGAAGTAATCAGTTCCCATTATTCTGCATACCTTCCACTTCCTTCGATCATACTCTTAATTTGTAGGCTGAACCATTTGTTTTCATTAAGCTGTTCGAGTGTGATATGCATTCTGTATCTCCAGTAATTGTTCGGATTCCCGGGGTCGTTTATTCGTTCTTTAAACGTTTTATTCCAACGTAATTCGCCACTAATTCCCATCCAATCTTGTAATGGCAATATTACCCAAGCAGCATTGGTGTGAAGGTGGTCTTCTATAATTTGTTGGCAAATCCACGGCTCACAGAAGAATGGGGCAGGACCAAATTGTTTCAACTCGTTGCTATAGTATCGTTGAGTTGTTGCTTTATCTTCCTCCCACCATTGTCTCATTGTACTCATGTCGTGCGTCGATGTTGTGCATACTGTTGGATAGCCAACTCTTTTTAAAGAACCAAATTCTACAAATAGTTCTTTAGGCATCCGTTGTATTTCTAAACTTAAAATCTCTAACTCTTCCATAACAGAGGGTACGCACGGTGGCACCATTCCTAAATCTTCTCCACATACCATCATCTCTGTGCTACCTATCAAAGAGCTTAGTTTTTTCATTGCTTCTGCTTTCCAATAGTCGTTGTGACGTAAATAGTAGAAGTAATCATACAACTCTTTTATGTTCTTTTTTCTGACGCTGTCCAATGTCTCGTAAAGCTCACTCTGCTCAATCGCAATACGGGGATGAAATTTCCCCTTTTCCTTGTAATCCTCCACAAAATAGACTTGGCATAGAAGCAGCATCAATATCTCTGCTATTTTTTGCTCCTCTTTGTTCTTGTTTTGGAACTTCTTCTCAATCTTTTCGTGTGTTGAATAGGCTTGTTTAAGCTCATATCTTCCGTTTTCGGTCGCAATTAGATATTTACTCTTTATCTCCTCCGTAAACTCTTTCCCTGCTATTTTTTCGATGATTTCATCGGTTATTATCGGGCGACAGAAATCTTTGGGACTTATGCCTAAATTATATCGTTCAATCTCCTTACTACTAAGGGGAAGTGCCGGAACAAATTGACCTAATAATCCCAAACGTGCATTGCTTGGAATGCGAAATATTCTGAAGAATCCCAATATATGGTCGATTCGATAGGCATCAAAGTGACGAGCCATCTTTTTAAATCGTTTTTCCCACCAAGCATAATTATCTTTTTCCATCAAGTTCCAATTGTAGATAGGAAAACCCCAAATTTGCCCTGTTTTGGCAAAATAGTCGGGTGGAGCTCCTGCGCAACCGCTGCAATCAAACAATTCCGGTTGTACCCACACATCCACGCTGTGACGGTTCACCCCAATGGGTATATCTCCTTTTATTGCGATTCCTTTTTTATGCAGGTATTTAATGCTTTCACTCAACTGTTTGTCAAGGTGATACTGAGTAAAAAAGTGTAATGCAATCTCGTCGAAATTTTTATGTTTGGATTGACAATATTGATCTATTCGCTTAGAATTGTAGTGTGCATCATCTTCCCAACGTGTATAGTCGGAAGTGTGGTATTTGTCGCGTAGGAAACAGAATACGGCATAGGGTTTTAACCAATCTTTGTTTTCTTCGTAGAATATTTGATATTCCTCGTTGTCGAACAGACTCTCTTTTTGTTCTTGGTATAACCTTTTGATGTAACTCCATTTTAGGCGCATTACCTCTTCGTAATCTACAAACTCTAATTGGTTTAATTCGTTTCGCTTTTGCTGGTACTCCTTCTCTTTGGATGAGAGTCCCATCGCCTCTAAATTTAAGTAGATAGGGTGTAGTGCATAGACAGAAATGGCACTATATGGATAGGAGTCTTTCCATGTTCCAAATACAGAGGTGTCATTGATTGGAAGTGTTTGTATGATGGTTTGACCGCTCTTGGCACACCAATCTCCCAATAACTTCAAATCTAAAAATTCTCCGCAGCCAAAACTCTTTTTAGAACGTAGAGAGAATATAGGTATGGCTGTTCCGGCTCCTTTGAAGGCAGGAAGATTGAATTGGGGTGCGGCATCGTTTACGATGATTAGGTCTGTCCCTATTGAAAGTTCAGGATTCAGGTGATGATTTTTACCCTCTTCCCATGATATGATACACTCCTTTTTATCGTTGTATATAACGTATTTGTATTCGAGAGGAAATTTTACTTTGTCTGCATCGATAAAGGTGTTATAAACGATTCCTTTAGATGAATTCATCTCTTGAATGCCGGAATCCAACCAATTCCCCAACAGTTTGTCGTTCCCTAAAATTCCAATTCGATTGGAACCAAAGGTCTTGTCGGTTCGTGTTTGAAATAGAATGGGAACTTTGGCCTTGGAAATGCTTTTTTGTTTAGAGACGGAATCCGGACGCAAGGCATGAGTGAAAACAGTAGATTGCATCATGCGAGGAGACTTTTCATCCCATCTGATGTGTTCTAATATCAGTATGTTTTTATACCCCTTGTCAAACGGACCGAATTCGTGTGCATCTTCTCTCTCGCAACGGATAAAATTTCCCTCTTTTTTCATTAAAAATGAATAACGAAAATTTTTAGCTTCGGTCTTAAAGGTTATTTTCCAACCTTGCGCACTATATTCCATTGGTAATGGCGAACCATCCGCTTTTTTTAATGCTGGAATAGTTCCTGTAATGTACAAATCTTCGCCAAATGAGGTGGCGTAGTTAAGAAGAATGCTTATTTTCATTGTAGTAATCTTTTGTAGTTGATTTATTCATTATCGTCCATCTCTATTTCTCCTTTGCGATAGTAATAAATCAAACCATATTTTTTACAATTGTTTACCTTTTCTTCTATGGGTAAATGGGCGTAAAATGCCTCCACTTCATCCCATATATTTAATATCAATGTGTCAGCCTCTTTGTTTAATTCGGATATGCTCTCAATCGTTCGTGAAGTGCTGTTTTGAAGAACTTTTTGATTGTTATATCCCTCCAAAAAGATGTCGTAATGTACTCGCACTTTGGCTATGGCAGGGTTGTATATCGGCACTCCTCCTTGCAACAATCTTTTCTGTTCTCCTTCAATAATATTTTTGCCCCACTTTATGAGGTTTTCATCTCCCGTTAAGTCCGGAACTAAGTTGTTTTCCGGATCTAATCCGTACAATGTTTTTTGCTCTCTTTTTATCTCATTCCTTATTACGCTCATGTTTAGTACCTGAATAAAGTGGGATATATACATCCGTGCATTTCGAGCTATTTCTTGCTGCTTTTTACTCGTACTAAACTGTTTTTCAGAGCATTGCTTGTTCTCAAATAATGCTCTCTCGTAACGTGTCAGAAATCCTTTTGCATCCTCCCATAATTTGTAAGAGTAGGACAATTCATATAAGTTGACCATCTCTCCCATGCCCACTGCCTTACGGAGCGACCGTAAGCGTGCTTGGTTGGTTTTGGGTAATCTTCTATATGGCATCGTTCATACTTTTATATGTTTTCTCCTTTTGAGATTGATAATGTTTCTCTTAACTCTCTCTTTGCATCAAACTGCCGGCTAAGTCATATAGGACTTTTAGTGCAAAAGAATCGTTTTGAATGTTATCTAAGCTTTTAATCGCCTTTTGATAGTAGTCATTCATCACCTTTTCTGTTTTCTCTTTCAAGTTCAATTGGTTGTAGATGTTGGTGACGGCTTCTACTTTTTCTGCTCGGTCAAACCTCTCTTTTGCAATCCAACTATTTAACTTCTCTTTCTCTGCTCCTTCAACTCCATTCAGCGCATTTATCAGTAGGTATGTTTTTTTGTTACAACAGATGTCTCCTCCAATGTTTTTGCCGAAAGTGGCTTCATCTCCATAGACATCTAAAAGGTCATCCTTTAATTGAAAGGCTAATCCGATGTTGATTCCAAAGTCATATAGAGCTTGTGCTTCTGTTGCTGTTGCTCCTCCGCTTAATGCTCCTATTTTTAAACTTGCTGCCAATAATACTGCTGTTTTCAATCGAATCATTTCGATATATTCCTCTTCTTTTACATCGCTACGATTCTCAAACTCCATGTCATATTGTTGCCCCTCACAGACTTCTAAGGCAGTTTGTGAGAATAGATCTAATATCTCTCGGAAGTTTTCTCCCTTGTACTCTGCCAATAATTGATAGGCTTTGATTAACATACCATCACCGGATAGGATAGAGGTGTTTTCGTTCCATTTAATGTGAACAGTGGGTTTGCCTCTTCGCATATCTGCTTTATCCATAATATCATCGTGGAGTAGGGTGAAGTTGTGAAATACCTCTATTGCCAATGCTAAATTGATGGCTTTGGAATGGTCACCGGAAAAGATATGATTGGCTAATAATAAGCAGATGGGGCGAATCCTTTTTCCTCCTAATGCTAATGTGTATTCAATTGGTGCATATAGATTTTTTGGCTCAATCTCCCAATTTAATTTATCGATCTCATTTTCAATCTCTTTTTGCCAAAGTTTTATATCTTTATTCATATCTCTTCAATTTTGTTGTTAGACGTTTTTGCTTCGCTGTTTGAGCGTCTGCTGCGATTATAGCTGCGATAACTATCATACTCAATCTCTACATCCGGTTCAATAAATTGTTCTTTATGTTGTAGATTGAATTTTATATACTTGATGGTTAAACCTCGTTCCAACCATTGTTGCTCGTAGAATGTCTTGATGCTCAATATTTTGTCATCTGAGAAGTCCGAGTGGTACAGATCGTTATTTTGGAATATCACCGGATATTGGTTGGCTTTTATCATCTCCACCGTGTATTGAAACATAAAGTTACTGTCAGTCTTAAGATGAATGATTCCATTTTCCTTAACAAACTGTTGATACAACTCCATGAATCGGGTGGAGGTGAGACGTTTCCGAACTTTTTTCATTTGTGGGTCGGGGAAAGTTAGCCAAATTTCAGCTACTTCATCGTTCGAAAAGAACTCGGAAATTATCTCAATGTTGGTTCTAATAAATGCCACATTTTTCATCCCTTTCAGATGAGATTCTTTGGCTCCTGCCCACATTCGAGATCCTTTAATATCCACACCGATAAAGTTCTTTTCCGGGAATAGTTGTGCTAATGCCACTGTATATTCTCCTCTTCCGCATCCTAACTCAAGAACTATCGGGTTGTCGTTGCCAAAAAAATCGCTCCATTTCCCTTTCAACGGGAATCGTTCTTCCGATTCGTGCAAGGCGGAGTAGGTGTACTGAAAGACGTGTGGAAACGTCTCCATTTCGCTGAATTTCGCTAATTTATTTTTTCCCACAATTCAATTATTTATTCTTCTTTTTCTTCTACTTTCTCTATTCTTAGTCCCACCTCTTTGATTCCTTTCAAGGTGTCATTTCGCATTCCCTGTACAATCGCAAAATTGTAGTGCCCGGGTTGAATAAATTTTACCTCTCTCAGAAATAGCACGGGGAGGTGATACGACGACCCGGAGGAGTTCCCAATCCAGCGTCCATAATTATCGGCTAAAACGCATTCAAGGGTATCACTATAGACTATGGAGTCCGGCGAGATGGATTGAACAAACAACCAAAAATTCTGGTAGGGATACTCATGGTCGTTTCGTATATCTACAATTATATTGTAGGTCGATGAGGTGTCATTGGCCAAGTAATCAAATCGTACAATGTTCTCTTTGTGCCAACCCGTTTCCGGAAGTATTTTGGCATCATTGAATACTTCATTGTTATGACAAGCAGAAAGTGCCAACATAAGAAGTATGTATTGTATATATCTCATTGCATTATTCATTTACATTATTAGACCTTCCCTCTTCGCGACCTCTATTATTTCTGTTGCGACGACCATTGTTTCTATTTCTGAAATTACGTCTTCCCTCTTGATTTCGATTCTCCTTTCCTCCATTTTCTTCTTTTTCGGAAGTGGAGGAAGTAGGGGTGTCCGGACGTTCGCTTCGATTGTTATCATCCTTGTTTTCTCGATTGCGCATTTGTTCTCCCTTGTTCTCTTCTTGTTTGTCGCGCTGACCACCCTTTCTCTTTTTCTTCTTTTTCTTGTCAAAGCGAGTTAAACTATCTTGACCTACCACATTTTCATAGTCTGCCTTTTTAGTTTCTGCGTCATCCTCTCTTTTTAACAGAGATTCAACCTTGATGCCTTGCTTGTTGAGTTCTATTATCTCTTTTACCCTTTCGATAGGGATAGAGACCAAGTTGGTGGCCATGTTAGGAGCACTCGAGTATTGCATAATTCCTCCAAAAACATCTGTTTTAAAGTGATAATAGGTGCCATCCATAGCCTCCAATTCGATGTTTCGTGCAGGAATATTCTTTTGTGCTTCCACATAACAATCCACTTCAAAGTTGAGGCAGCACTTCAATTTTGCACACTGTCCGGCAAGCTTTTGAGGGTTCAATGAAATCTCTTGGTAGCGAGCAGAACTGGTTGCGACAGAACTGAATTTCGTCATCCAACTTGAACAACAAAGAGGGCGACCACACGGACCGATTCCGCCAATGCGTCCTGCCTCCTGCCTTGCGCCAATCTGTTTCATCTCGATGCGGACGTGGAATGTGTCTGCTAAAATTTTGATTAACTCGCGAAAATCAACACGTTCATCGGCAATGTAGTAGAAGATAGCCTTATTGCCGTCTCCTTGATACTCCACATCTCCAATTTTCATGTTTAGTTTCAAATCCTCAGCAATTTTGCGAGATTTGAGCATTGTCTCATGCTCTCTGCTTTTAGCCTCTTCAAATCGCTCCAAATCGTTTGGCCTCGCTTTCCGATAAATTCGTTTTATCTCTATCCGGCTTTGGTCGATATGGTACTTTTTCATCTGCGCCAACACCAATTGTCCGGTCATGGAAACAATGCCAATATCATGCCCCGGAGAAGCTTCAACCGCCACTATATCCCCTTTCTCCAAGGTTAATTCGTTTGAATTGCGAAAATAGCCTTTGCGAGTATTCTTGAATGTAACCTCCACCAAGTCGGTTACACTGGATGATTCAGGAATGTCACACAGCCAATCGAATGTATCCAATTTTTGGTCACTCTTTTTGCTGCATCCTTTTTGATTCATTTTGCATCCTTCCTCTATGCTCATATTTATAATTTTAATCGTTATGGAATTTACATTTTTAATAACATCGTTATTTTAAGAGCCAAGTCAAACAATATAATTTTGGCCTGACCGTTTCGTTCGATATGTCGTTCTGCCAATTCCAATTCCGATAAGAATTGACAGATATTTCTTTCATTAATAAAGGGCGAGAATTTCTCCGAAAATCCACTCTCATCGGAGGTCATATAATTCAACTCTTTCTGTCTGATATTGAATATGAAATTCTCTCTAATCATTCTTTGCGCATAGCTCAAGAATGTTATCTGTTGTTTGCGCGACCATTTGGCAACCTCTTCGCTCCATTTTTTCATGCCAAGTATATTTTTTGTATAGCATGTACGCATGATATAGATAAAGTTGGTCAAGAACATTTGGGTTTCCTCTCCATTCTCGATTACATCAAATGCTTTGATGATGTTCCCATTAGCAATGTGAACGGTGTCTGTTATAGCCTTTTCAGTAGCTGTCGGATACTGTTTTTTTAGTATCTCTGTCACTACGTCCGGAGGCAATGCCGGAACATAGATGCTTTGTAAACGAGAGAGGATGGTACCCAAAATTTGGTCCGAATTCTCCGAAACAAAAAGGAAGTGCGTATTGGGGTACGGCTCTTCAATAATTTTCAAGAGTTTATTGGCACACTGGACGTTCATCTTTTCCGGGAAACAGACAATTTGAATTCTGAAGTCCGACTTGTAGGGTGTTTTATTAAGTTCACTAACGATTTCAGTTGCTTCGGTTACCGGAATTATTGGAGGAGTAGCCCCACCTCCTCCTTGTAATAGAAAGGAACTCCATAAATCATACGAAATGTACGGAGACTTCAGCACAAATTCCCTCCACTCTTTGATAGCCCCGTTGCTTACTCTATGTTGAGTAGCAATAACCGGAAACGTGAAGTGTAGGTCGGGGTGAATCAATTTTTGGAATTGTATGCAAGATGGGCACTGACCGCAAGAATCGTTTTCACCTCTATTTTCGCAAGAGATATATTGGGCGTATGCGATAGCCAAAGCCAACTTCCCTGTACCTTGCGGGCCATGGAATAGGAGCGCATGAGGCATACGCCCGGTTTGAACCGAGTGAATAAGCCTCTCTTTTATCTCATTTTGTCCGTATATATCAATAAATCGCATACAACATCTCTAAAATGCTTCAAATTTAGTTATTTCTACTGAATTTTGAAAAAAAGAAGTAAGATGTTTTATGTATATTTAAGAAGTTGGGGGCGTTGAGGCAGTTTGTAGAAGGGATATTTTCTTTAAATATGTTATTATTTGCGATTTTATGAGCTTTTAACGTAGGAGCTTTTCATGGTCTCTCTCCTACGTTAAGAAGCTGTTTAAATTTTATTTTAAAAAATACGGTTCTCGGAGCAAAAAAGGTGAATTTCTGCGTTTTGAACTGAGCCATAACGCATTAAACAGAAAACCTCGGAAATAGTAACGATGGCAATTTAGCAAAGAAACGCAAGGTAATGAAATAGAACGGTTGCC
>SUWZ01000065.1 GCA_015061185.1 Bacteroidales bacterium | reverse complement strand
CACAGATATTTCTCAATCACACTCTGCTCCACAACATTTTTCCCAAGCAACGTCATAGCTTGTTTCGGGCAGTTATTGATGCATCTATAACACATGGTACACAGGTGATTCTGTACCACTTTCTTATCAACAATCTTGATATTATTCATGGGACACAATTTTTCACATTACAAATATCGTAAGCATCAACTTCTTCTCTTGCATACGTTATTGTTCATAATCAATCTCTATAAATTGTTTACCATTATATGCCGCTCTAAATAATTTTGATTTTTTTACACATTCAAGTGCAACTTTGCCAGCAGCTTCGCTCAACAACCTTTTTCTTTCCAAATCAGTTTCTTTTTTTGCTGCTTGCTCTAGATTTAAGGTCAGTTTCTCTAAACGTTCTATTAACCATGCTAAATTATGTATCGGACGATATAACTTCAACAATTTTATCATTTCACGCCCTTTTGCATCATCTGAATCAATTCCACCAATTTCATTTCTGAAAAATATGTCATTATAATCCACTTCTACTGGATTATAAAATAATTCATTTTCTATTTTAGAAGAACTTTGAAAATTTCCTTTGTACTTATCTCCTTTTGATAAATTACACTTTGGACATGCCCACATTAAATTCTCGTATTCTGTTAACAAGGTATCCTTTTTACCTTCAAACGCTTTTACTGGTATAAAATGTTCTACATGATAAGATATTGTCAGTAACTCACTCGACATGTTACAGTAACAACATCTGTCTTGAAAATCTTCTCGCAGAAACGGTTTATACTTCGCATATTTATCAAATTTTTCTTTACAAGTTCTTTTTATCTTATGGTTTTTGAAGTTCTCGTATCTCATTTTAATTCCTCAACATATTTTCATATTTGTCAAGTAACGCAAATGCTTCCTTTAAATCATCCATTTCTAATTCTGTGTCTATCGTTGTCTGATACATTTGCTTGTACTTTGTTAATTCCTTTTCTATATTAATAATATTTTCAAGTATCTCGACATTTTTACCATCTGTTTCAAGTTTTTGTAACTCGACAGACAATTTTGCTTCTAATTCTTTACGTTTCTTATCATATCTGTTAATATTAAGAAGTATATTTTTTACTAGTTCCTTTGTTTCCGCAGACTGTGGATTCAAAAACACTTTTTTTGCATACACTTTATCTGCATCAGTATAATTTGATTCTTTGCTTTCATCTGGTGCATTAGTCAGTATTACCACAGGGAATTCAGGGAACTCATTATGTGTAAACTCTATTATTTCCCATCCTTTAATAATGTATTCCGTTGTATCTAAACGAAAATCAACAATTAGCACTTGAATAACTTCATTAGAAACATCTTCTCTTATTTCATTAAAAAGAGAGTCTTTAGTCTTATGCTCTAATACATATTCCTTGAATTCAATTTTTGTCCCTACATTTACATTATCAAGAATAGATACTTGTATATCATCCCTTTCACTTTTTACATCATCAATTATTCCTATTCGATACATATTCTTTCACCATTCCTTTAAAAATAATTTTCAGTCCGAAACCTTCACTTCTTTCTAGCACTTCTACAATTCCATTATTTCTTTCTACTGTTTCTTTTACAACCCATAAACCTAATCCAGTCCCATCTTTATCTTTAGAAGTTTCTCCCATTTCGAAAATTTTATCCGGAATATCTTTATACTTCTCTGCTAAAGTTGGTCCATTATTTTCCATCAAAAAACAAATATCTTCTCTCTGATTATATAGTTCAAACCAAATCTCTCGTTGTGAATTATGTTCTTGCTCCAAAAACCAAGCAGAATTCAATAAAAAGTTATTCAAAATAATATAGAGATCAACAATTGGCATCTTAATATTATCACTAATTTTTCTTTCTTCAAAAATACTTGGTCTAATTGTTATATGTTTATCTTCAAGCATTAATTGCCATTTCTCTAATATATTAATAATTTCTTTATGCAATGAAATCTCCTTTTTTATTAGGCTTTCTTTTTTTAATCCTTCCATAACAACATCTAAAAACGCTGCTGTTAATCTATCATTTTTCTCTAGAATATCTATTCTAGTATATGGATTATATACTGGCAAGCCAGTATATTCTTTTCCCTGAAGAATATAATTCACTCTACTCCTAATTTGAGGAGCTTGTATATGAAACTGTGTATTTATTGCATTAAACTCATGAAAAAAAGTATTAAGTATAATACCAGATGAACTCAAAATCTGTAGCATTTGTTTGCTTTGTAAATCATTCTCAGCCTCATCAACCAATTGCTGTACTGTTCCAAACAATTCATCTTCTGTAAATTGTTCTTTTTCCTCCTGATATTCATTATGTACTTCATCTTCGCTTTTTCTAGTTTGTTGTTTCTGTGCACGTTTTCGTGCTTCTTCTTTCACACGTTCTGCGAAATCAGCCAATTCCTTCTCGATTGTCTCAATCCATTTTGCATATTCTCTATAAATATATTGCCTGTCATATTCAAATTCATTAATAGCCTCTTGCAACATATTAACAAAAATATAGTATGCATCCGTCAGTGCAATACCTTCTCGGTTAGCCATATCTTCAAGCTCAGGATTTGTCTCCCTACCAATCTTTACCCAACCAATCATCTGATAGGGTTCAACTCGCCAGCGCCCATGTAAATGTGAAGGTGCTGCTGGACTTTTTTGTGCACGAACACCTAATCCCAACCAATCATACAAAGCACCTTCATCACCATATGGACGAACTTTGAAATTATCTCTATAAATCTTTATCCCTGAAAAATGATCCAGTAATTTTTTTCTCTTTCGTGTAGCAACCTTTTTCATAATATCATAACCTAAACTATTAGCATTTCGCAAAAAAAACATTTCTGCATAGAATGATCCTACACTCTGAATCCTCTCTCTCTCGTCTTCTTTAAGCACTTCGAGAATTTTTATATCCTTAGTAATCTCTTTATTATAGTCATCCTTTGTGTAATTCTTGACTTGCAATTTTTCGCTTTTCCAGAATTCATCAATATTTTTCGTTACCGAATGACCATACTTCTCAACCGTAATTGTACGTCGACTCAAATCAACTTCATTACGAAACAATTTTACCCTCAACGTTTCTTTTCCATCATATTGAACTCTTATTCTATAATCAAAATCTTCCTTATCTATCGCAACTTTCTCTGTACGATAATCAAACTCAGTACAATATTGATTATTAATAACAACCTCAAACTTATCTACGCTCCCTATAGGATTAATACTGTTTAAGTTTGTATTAACTTTCTTAAATAATCGCTTACTCCAAGGCTCTCTTGTTGGAGTCAAAACAACCATTGTTCCTGTTGTCCAGTCATGTTCTCCCCAAACATGTTCATAATCTTTAAACTCTGCCCGAATATAGTCTTCATAAAGTTCAGTCACTTTATTCAATTCAGCCTTTACATCATCGATTAATTCAACCTGAGCAAATTGTTCCCAATTCATAAACCATCTTATAACAGAATCACTATTCAATGATTTTGTATACATTAATGAATGTTTAGAAAGTTTATCTAAAGCAAATCTACCAATGCCTTTTGCACCTGTCTTTATTCGTCCCTTAGGTGATATAATATTATTTTCTTTATCACTAGTACCTATATGCATCCATATTGTTCCAACAACATCTTCTGTCATGCCATATCCATTATCGGCAACGACAATCTTATTATATGAGAACAAAATATCTCTTAAATTAATCTGTTGCTGTTCTGTTAGGTCAATCCTTTTTATTATTTCATTGTCTTGTTCATAATAACAAGACATAACAACATTCAAATCTTCTTTACTTAAAATTTCAGTTGCCAACTGTAAATCTAATATGTTAGGAACATCAGGGAATGGAATCTCTAGCTTTACTAACACACAGGTAGCATCTGCATCATAAGCATTTTTTATCAATTCAACCAACGCCCCATCAACATCTGCAATATTTTCTCTACCTATTAATCGTGCAGCTTTCGCTGCAACAGAAAACTTTACTTCTTTCATTTTAGATTCCTCACTTCCTTGAAGCAACAAGTATATAATTTCCAATATAAAAGTTTTAGATATATTAACTAAACTTATACTCTTCAACATCTTTCGATGTTATTCTTAAAGAACTTCCGCTAATATGTATTCCTACATCCAATACATACTGTCTAAAATCTCTGCTCTCTAAAATACGTACTGCATCTTCTAGTGTATATTCATTATTGCCCTCACATCTAACAATGTACATCCCCGCATACGGAATACACTCTCTAGTCAGTCTATAAACAGCCACATTTTCAGTAATAACTGTTGAAATAAGTAACTTATCACTATCTAACCCTGCAAGAGCTTGTGACCTTCCATATTCATACCACTTTGCAGTAGTATCACTTTGACGAGCATTCAACCCGTCTCTAAAATCATTTAAATATGCAGTTGCTTCTGGATAATTTGTTTCAAATTCGCCGTCTGCATATCTCACTAAACATCCATCATCATACCTATACGGAAAGATTATTTTTTCAGTCTTTTCATAGCGTAAAGACCTTGGTGTTGCCGTATCACGTACGGTAGCTCTTTCTATATTATGTCCATTACAAAGAAAACCTTGCACAGTTTCTTGATAATCATCTTCTTTAAGCACATAAGCATCATTTAGTAATGTTGCTACCACATGTGACACTTTAAAATAATCTCCAAATCGATGCATCCCATTTACCAAATTCTCTGTAAAAAACCATTTGTCTGTCAATTGATTTACCGGAATATTTATTTCTGTTCCTAACGTCATATCCCTATAGTGCAAAACACCTTGCTGTCTTTGTTTATCTAATACCATAATTGAAGACTTGACCAACGCATTATCAAACATCTTCTCTTGTGTATAATCCTTGATAACTGTTATATATGGTTTCATATAATTTCTTAAATTCATTCCAAATACAGTTTTAAATATGCTACTCGGTATCAAATATGCCATTTTTCCATCTTGTGCCAATGACATAATACTTTTCTCAATAAAAGCATAACAATAATCAAATTTACCTTTCACACAAGTTTTAAATGTTTCTTTTACATATTTTTGTTCTTCTTTCTTTAACTCACTATATGTAATATATGGAGGATTTCCCACGATAAATTGAAATTGTAATGTAGAATTCCATCGCAAATAATCCTCATTATAAATTTTCCATTCAACACTATTTATATTGTTCTTTTGTAATACGTCATTTAAAATATCAATACATTTTTGATACTGTTCGGGATCAATCTCAACTCCATAAACATCCCTTGCCAACCCGTTTTTGATTCGAGTTCTTGATAATCCGTTAGCTACGCAATCATCAATATACCTTTGAACAACCGCAACCAAAATATTGCCATCGCCACAGGAATTCTCTAATATTTTTTTTCCATATAAATGTTCTGTATACCCAACACTATCTAGTAATTCTCTTACATAATTTTCAGGCGTAAATACCTGACACTTCTTGTTCATACATTACCTCTTTGTACTCAATCCATTCTCAACTATCATCAGCTTTTAATCACTATATAAGGACATTTTTTCAAGCAACTCATACCCTTTACTTGTTATAAAATAGCGTCCTTTTGCATGAACCATCTCAACATATCCATCTTCTATCAAATCCTTAATAATCTGATTCGCTTTCAATTTACCACATGGCACCAAGCTTGCTATTTCTTGCTGATTAAGAGGACATATACTTTTACCTTCTATCTCTAACTGATTTTCCTTAAATATTAGCAATACTTTCATTTTTTCATTTACAAAATTCAAAAATTCATTCATTTTCTACACCTTTAGTTTCAGTAAACATCACATATCGGTTCTATTTCGAAACCATTATACCATTAATATCTTCTGCATTCAATTATCAATTCCACATATACCCCTAAAGCCTCTTCTCTTTTCCGTCATTTCCCATACGGATAATAATGCTCTGCCTTCGACTGAAACTCCTTCAAAGCACAAATCTTCATATCCGCATTAAATTCGGCAATGGTCACTCCATCAAAGCCATCCACCTTGCCCTCATAGTCACACTTAAAATACCATTCCACAACGGCTGTATTGCCGGAAACAATCACACGCTTTATATCCCACTGCAAAACAGTACCTTTGCGATTCCAATCCTCAAACCATCTGATTATCTGTCCAATCCCTTTATACACCGGACCATAACATTCGCTGTAAATAACATCATCGCTAAAAGTCTCCTTTACAGCATCAACATCTTTATCCAGCCAGCATTGAAAATATTTTCTAATAATCGCTTCCATTCTACGCTTCCCCCTTCATTCTCTCAATCGTTTCCGCCACAGAAATACACTCCGCATATCTGCCCTTCCACATAAACTCATTATAATATTTATAACTCTGCTCTCCTGTCATAAAAACATTATCAAATGTGAAATTTGAATCCTCCGGCACAATCATTTTAAAACCATGCTCAAATCCGCACTTGATTGTTGCATCTATACAGTAATCCGTCTGCAATCCCGCAACCACTACTGTCTGGACATTCTTTTCCCTCAAGTATTCCAACATGCATGTCCCCTTAAAAGAACTATCTACAGTCTTATCAAAAATCTTCTCACCCGGCTGTGGGCTAAAACCTTCATATATCTCAAAACCCGGTGTCCCTTTCGTCAATTCTGCTCCGACACCATCATCGTGTCTTACATAAATAACTTCAACGTTATTCTCTCTGGCAGCTGCAATTAATGTTTTAACAGCGTCTTCAAACCCATTAAAATTATATAAATCAGGCGTAGTTATTAATTTCTGTGTATCGACTACTAAAAGCACCATTTCTACACCTCAATCTCTTCTAAGCCTTCTAATCCATGAATCCCACGAGAACAACTCCACATTATCATCCCTTCCAAACTGGTATCTTAAGTCGCTTTCCTCTATATCTTTTTCAGGAGTTCTACCAGCCACAATAACAAATCTAATATTGATATTTTTATCTGGATCAACTTGTAACTTTATCTTCGGTGCTAAAAACGCATTATGTATATCCTCTCCTGATTCTGCCTTTTTTCTGACTCTATGAAGTTCTTTTCTAAACGATTCATAATTACTATAAATATACTTACGATGATTCCTAATCTGACTATTTGCTTCTTCAATCTTTGCATTAAAACTATCATAATGTCCACGTTTTTTTAAATTAAAATCAGCACCTTTTATTTCAATAAACGTAACATCCATAGTTGATCTACCAGAAAATATCGCAAAATCTACTCGCTTCGTTCCAATCGGAAACTCCGAAAATACAATATATTCATCATAAGGTGAACTATATATTTCGGCAATCAAGGATAAATCGTTTTTTATTAACGTTCCTAACTCATGTTCTGACGCACTTGCATCTATTAACTCTTTTAAACTTTTTTTACTTATTGCATTTTCTTGTATTTCAATTTCCCTCTTAATATATTCTGGTGATTCTAAGTACTGATTATTAATAAAAGGATTTATCTCATATCTTTTTTTCTCTATCAATCTTTTTATTGATAATATGTCTATAGATTTTTTGGCAAACTCATTCTCATCACACTCTGTCAAAACCTCAATCTGTTCTTTAGACAATGTTCGTTCCTCATTTCCATACTTATCAACAATAACCATACTATTATCAAAATCATCATGAAGAATGTGAATTTTACAATTAAGCAAATACTTCTCATCATATAGAGAATGTAGAACTGTACCACATACTGTATCTAAATATGGTGCATTAGACATCTCACCTATATCGGTTAAAACACAAATCATTTCATTTTGAGTATTAACAAAAAATCTTACTCTGCATAAACCGTCCTCTCGCATCCTAAATGATTTAAATCTAAAAATAAAATCACTAATTTTCATTCAAATCCCTACTATTTGTTAAACTTTACCTGTACTTTTTACCTTTTTTAATTTTCATAATTTAGCATTTTATACTTCAAAACTCTCCGTTTTTAAATCACTTAAAATTATCTTTTTTATTTCTTCAACCTTTTCCTCCAATTCTTTTGAACCATCAATAAACCCAAAATAATCCCGCTTATTCACCTTATCTTTGTTTTCCTTATACCACAAATAGGATTGCTTCAACCCTTCTTTTAAATCTGTTGTGTTAGGAAAAATCGATTTTTGCAAAGACACATCTAGTGCGTATTCATAATCATAAAAACTAAAATAATTGCGCTGCTCAATTTGGGAATAAACTTTTTGAACTTTCAAATCCGCACCAACAACTTCATAACAAAGCTTTACCCAATCCAACACAGAAATTGACTGCTCATTTCCCACATTAAAAATATGATTTTGAGGTTTTTCTTCTATTATAATGTCAATAAATTGGCACAAATCTTTTATATAAAAAAACTGCAATTTCATTGAACCATCTTTTGGAACAAAAAAAGTCCGTTTTGCCTCAGCACAATCAAAAACAAAAGCTTCCCTATACAAATTATTTTGAGGCCCGTACAAATACGGCGGCCTGATTACATAAGCATCAGGAATCTTAGAAAATAAATATTCCTCCGCTTCAATTTTGTTTGTCCCATAATCCTTCCAAATAGCATTACGTCCAGTTTTCTGATTTTCATTAAAAGGTTGCTCCAAAGTTTCAGGATAAACCGCACTCGAACTAATCAAAACATATTGACTCACAGGATTCAGAGCATCAAGAAGATTTTTCACATCAGATTTTGTGTACGCCGTCACATCAAGCACAACATCAAAATTGTAATTTCTTAAAGAATCCCCCAAATTGTTTCGGTCAGCCTTTATCAACTTTGTATTTTTAGGCTGCTCATAATTATCCCGATTCAAAATGTAAACTTCATGCCCTTTTTCCGCAAAATACTCCGCCACATTTTTACTAACAAAAACAGTTCCACCAGTAACAAGAATTTTTTTCATACACAACTCCAAACTTTTTCACTTCCCATTTTTAATCAGGCTGTTCCCTATAGAATACCATTTTTTCAAAATGCTATTCTATAGGTCGCTACGTCCGCCCTTCCGCTTTCGCTCCATTCCAGCCTGCAACTTCGTTGCCGTCTGGAACGCCTTCGGCGGGGCTCCCATCGCTAACAGGAGAGGGGTAGAAATTTTAGTAAGTTATTTTACTGGTTTTTTAAAACATAAAAAATACTAGCACTTTCTAAATTCAACTGTTTTACTAAATTGACCTTTAAATGAACCAGAAATCAAATTTTCGCT
>SUWZ01000033.1:35610-40399 GCA_015061185.1 Bacteroidales bacterium | reverse complement strand
GTAACCTTCAACCAACTTCTTGTTCTTGCAAAGTTTCTTATACTTTCGGTCTTCGGTTTTACCGTTTGAATACAATTGGGATAACGCTTCATCTTTGAAAATAATTTTCATAAGCGTCAATAGCTTTTGTTTTCTGCTACAAAATTATACAAAAATTCCCATATCTGGTAATTTATCAGAAGTTATTTTTTGTTTTATATTTATTTTCTTCTGATTATAACACTTTTATAGCCATAATTTAATATGATAGGCTTCTTTTAACATGAAACCCAAACAATATTTTGTTGCGCACTGCCATCAACCAAATTCTTTTTTAATCCAACAACTACGGCCAATCATTAATTTTTCCATCCATTTTCTCTCCCCAATCCAACTAATCCCGCGAGATGCAAAATTATTCGCAATTATTTTTCAAAACACGGGCAAATTACTACCTTTACACCTTGATGAGCAAGGTTTTAAACCGTGGTGACAACTGGAACAAGATGAAAGAAGATATTCCCCATCTGATTGGGGTGTTCTTCCTCAACAAAAGGTTTGGTGACGAGAGAAAATCCATTGTAGAGACGGAAGAGTTCGACCGAATCGACAAAGTTCAGTTTTGGGATAGAATGCGGAAATACTTCATCATTTTGGAGAATTTCGATTTCTCAAAAATCGAACAACCCTCATCAAAAGATTGTTGGATAGAAATCATCAAAAACTTAGGAGAGCGTATGTACAAAATTAGTCCATCTGTATATGAAAAAGCAGATCCCGCCCTATTGGAGCTAATCGAGCGAGCGCAATTCTGTAACCTTACAGATGAGGAGCTTGTGCGCTATGAAGCCGGTCTGAAAGCTATTGAGGATGAAATCGACTTCGAGGAGATGCTGGAGGAGGCAAAGGTAAAAATCGCCGCAGAGGCTCACGCTGAAGGTCATGCTGAAGGGATAAAAGAAAATCAGATAAAAACGGCTAAAAAGATGCTAAATATGGGAATGAGCATCGACTTGATTGCTGAAATTTCGGGACTCTCTAAGGAGGAAATTGATGGTTTGAGATAAATCAACTTCAAAATCATGATAAAAAGGAAGGCGAATAAAACCTTCCTTTTTTTTGAAAAATTATCCGCCCGCAACGTTTGACGCGCGGGCGGATGTGGGAAAAAGAGGTGGGGACACCTGAATAGGAAACTGTTTTTCACAAACACCCAGAATACGGCAACCCTTTGATATAATCTTCCATCCATTGCCAGTCTGGTTCATACTCTCCGTCGTTATTGAGAATAGCAGGAAGTTTGATGTTTTCACGTTTGATTTTTTCCAGAATTCGAGCATTACCATAATTATAACGATACGTTTCTTTATTCAGCAATGTACATACAAAAATAGCATTGTAAGAATTAAGTTTTGGATGTCTTAAAACATAAACTTTTACACCCGTAACGAAATTGCTTGGCTGATAAAATGCAAATATTCCTTCTGCACCAATTGTTATACAATTTGATTTGTTAATATTACAATTTGTAGCATTTACATAACCAGTTACTCCATTATTTTCGGCACTTCTTGTAACAAAAGGGGTTTCTCCTATTGTAAGTTTTTGTTGAATTGCATGTTTTGTTGTATCACAATTGAATATCTTTCCAACCCGAAACCACTTCCAATCCACTGTATTCAGTTGTAGTTTGTTGGGTGAAAGAGGCGTTTTGTCAAACTCTTTTTTCCATACAGATTTTGTTTTTGCTGGAAGTTGGGGTATTAAAGTTTCTTTTACGTAATTTTCTATCCATTGCCAATCGGGATTGCCGTTGTTGTCAACTGGAAGTTTTATTGTTGAAACATTCATTAATTCTTTATCCCATTTTCTGCCATAATTGAATCTATATTTTTCTTTGTTGATAATAGTTGTACAGAAAAGTGCAGAATAAGCATTCATAGCAAATTTAGGATACAACACATTAACATCGTCAGTAGCCCAAAATTCTTTTGTCTGATAGTATGCTTCGGCAATAGAACCATTGTATGATACAGTTATAGTATTAGCAGAATGCAAATGTTCATCATTTGATATTTTAGCAGTAATACCATTATTAGAATCTGTCGCTCCTATATATGGAATATCACCATTTATCATATCAGCTTTTGTCAATCGCTTGCCTTTTTTGATTTCAAAAATCTCGTTATACTTGAACCATTTCCAATTCTTTACATCCATAATCAAAAACTTTCATTTTGAACTAAAAATGCTGCATAATCTCTCATTTTACGAATAAAATCCTCATCACACAATGTACTATAATCCGTTTCCATATAGGCTTCTGCGCACCATTCATCTTCTGCAATAACCTCTTTTCTGACAGATAAACCTGGTATTTCATCAAGATTATGATAAGCTGAAATCCAACGTTCTTTTATAGCAGTGTAGCGGTTTCGCGCGTCAATACGCCCAAGATTTTTACGTTTTTCAAATCCATCGTCTTTGAAATAGCCAAACCATGTTTTTTTGCCTTTGTTTGGTTTGTTTGCTTCAAATACCATAATGCAAGTTACAACGCCAACGGGATAAAACAAATCGTCTGGCATACTCAAAACCGCTTTGAGATGATGTTTTGCAAGCAAACGTTTTTTTACTTCAATAAGATCTTTTTCATTCTTGATGCCACAACTCATTTGCACAATTGCCACAACACGACCGTCTGCTTGAGGATTTATAGTATTTAGAGCATGTTCCACAAATTCCATTTGTCGAGCACAACTCACAGTTTTTCCGTATGGAGGATTGAGTAATGCAACGGTTGGTCGATGATTGTCGCGTATTGTTGCCTCATTGTTGAAGCAATCCCCATTGTATAGATTTGACTTGCCGTCGCCTCGGAATCGCATATTTGAGCAAGCGTATGTGTACATATCGGGACGAAGTTCACAACCACAAATTTGCTTGCGTTTTATATGTTTGCGTTTATCTTCATCTCCTTCTGCCAATTTGAATAATCTTTGAATAGCGGCAACAATAAAGCCTCCAGTTCCGCAACATGGGTCATATACAATATCGTCTTTACGAAGTTCTGCCAGATCACAAAAAAGGTCAGTTATATGTTGTGGTGTTAGCACAAGACCAAGACTTTGTTCGCTTCCGGCATATCGGATAAACTCTGTATAGAACAAGCCGATAACATCATAGCCGACAGAATCATGTTTCACTAAAGGGTAAACATTTTTCTTCAAGTATATGATTAGCTCTTTTACAATGGTAAGTGTAGAGTCTTTCTTTTTGCCTTTGTCATAAGACAATTCTTGTTGACTGAACAAAGGTTCTTTTAGAATACTTTCAAACTCTTTATGTAATAACGATGCGTTACGAACGATATCTCTGTCGTCATCTTTCCCTTCTGCTAAAAAAGACGCATCAATGGCACTTATAATTGAGGTTCCAAGTTCTTTGATTGTCGGAATGCTTTCATACCTATTAGAAAAACTATCATCAGTCAATGCCAACAATATGGCACTGATAATGGTACATCTGGAAAGTTCTTTGATTGAGTATTGATACAATTCTTCGTTTAGTTCTCTTGCCTTGTAGGCTATATCACGAAAGATGAAGTCTGATAGGAAGAAACGGTCCTCAAAGAGTTTTAGGTAACTTGCAATGTCGTTTAGTTTTGATATTGGAAGTTCTGTATAATTGCGTGCATTTTTTTCATAATAAAAGTGGCTGACCAACATTTCGGTTGTGTTTTCACCACTTACCGCAATCGCTATAACATTAAATTCGGCAGACAAGGCATGAGCATAGTGAAGTACTCCATCAACAGCAAAGTCTTTTGCTTTGTCAAGTTTTTCGCTGCGATGCTTGCTGGGCTTTGCTTTGCACTCAACTACAATTAGATAGTTGCTGTTAGTTGGAAATGAAATAATAAATTCAGGATAGCCGTTGCCTTTTCCTCCGCCTTTGCTTTCTCCTTTTAATAATTCGGATATGCGTTTATTGGTTGATTTTTGTTCTTCCCATTTGATAGACTTGTATAGGGCGTCGTTCTTGAAATGATCCCTTACAATACTTTCTGTCAGTCTTTCGTTTGCCATATTTGATAATTCGTTTGCATCGAACTATCAATCACTAAAAAGGAACAAAGAAAGGTGTGAGCCTTCCTATCGCATTCACGAGGAGCCTCGGTGAACCCCGTTGCACCAATTAGAATCAGCTCACACCTTATCGGCATGAGCATCAACTATATTTGGTGCAACGGAGAGCGGTCTGCCCTTCGTGAATTAGCTTGTTACTCTTTCGGTTTCAAAATCAAGAGTTTCCGAGGCTTTTGTTTTTGAATGCGAATAATAGCTAATGCTTTATATTTTAATATGTTATTAAATTACCGTTACTAATAAATTTAATCTTATTTAATTATTAAACTCCCATTTATATTGTTGTCAAAACTATGAACATAAAACACTCCATTTTGACTTCGTTCATTAACAAAAATATAAAAAATTTTAAACTGCATAAACTTTTTACAAAAAAAACAACCTGCCATAAATGACAGGTTGTTTTTCGAGTACCGCAGGCGGGACTTGAACCCGCACGATCGCAATGATCACAGGATTTTAAGTCCTGCGTGTCTACCGATTCCACCACTGCGGCATCCTTGGAGCGAAAAACGGGGCTCGAACCCGCGACCCCAACCTTGGCAAGGTTGTGCTCTACCAACTGAGCTATTTTCGCATTATTTCTTTTTTTTCACAATAGTAACGCTTTACTATCTTTTCCTTGCCAAGGTTGGTTTTTCGTGTCTATTCCTTGGGGCAAG
>SUWZ01000033.1:0-35600 GCA_015061185.1 Bacteroidales bacterium | reverse complement strand
TTTTTTTTCACAATAGTAACGCTTTACTATCTTTTCCTTGCCAAGGTTGGTTTTTCGTGTCTATTCCTTGGGGCAAGGTTGTGCTCTACCAACTGAGCTATTTTCGCATTATTTCTTTTTTTTTCACAATAGTAACGCTTTACTATCTTTTCCTTGCCAAGGTTGGTTTTTCGTGTCTATTCCTTGGGGCAAGGTTGTGCTCTACCAACTGAGCTATTTTCGCATTATTTCTTTTTTTTACAATAGTAACGCTTTACTAAACAGCACCTCCTCAGAAATGCGATGCAAATGTATAACTTTTTTTTTTATTTTCCAACAATTATCCGTTTTATTTCATTTAATTTGTTCAAAGCCTCAACCGGAGTGAGGTTATTTACGTCAATATTAACGATTTCGTCCCGTATTTGAGACAAAACCGGATCATCCAATTGAAAGAAACTTAACTGCACTCCATCATTTTTGCTATCACCGCCCTTAACACTCGGCTTAGAAACATTCCCCTTGGAACTCCCTTTCTCCAAATCGGCCAATATCTCATTGGCTCTATCCACCACATTCATAGGAAGCCCTGCCAACTTTGCTACGTGAATACCAAAACTATGTTCGCTTCCACCTTTCACCAATTTCCTCATAAAAATTACTTTCCCATTCGATTCCTTCACGGAAACATTGTAATTTTTAATCCGAGAAAACAACCTTTCCATCTCATTTAACTCATGGTAGTGAGTGGCAAACAGTGTCTTGGCTCTTGCTTTGGGATGCTCATGAATATACTCCACAATAGCCCACGCTATGGAAATTCCATCGTACGTACTGGTTCCCCGTCCTAATTCGTCAAACAAAACCAAACTACGATGAGACAAGTTATTGATAATCCCTGCCGCCTCATTCATTTCCACCATAAACGTGGATTCGCCCATCGAAATATTATCTGATGCCCCCACTCGGGTAAATATCTTATCCACAACGCCAACAGATGCTGCGTCAGCCGGAACAAAACATCCTATTTGCGCCATTAAGACAATCAAGGCAGTTTGCCTCAACAAAGCTGATTTTCCCGCCATATTCGGCCCGGTAATCATAATGACTTGCTGAGAATTGCTATCTAAATAGAGATCATTGGCAATATATTTCTCCCCCACCGGCAATTGCTTCTCTATAACAGGATGCCGTCCCTGCTTAATATCTATAATTTCACTATCATTTACATCCGGACGAACATAATGATTCTCTTCCGACACTCGAGAAAACGAAATTAATGTATCCAACTGCGCAATAAGATTAGAATTCAACTGAATTGCAGGTATATATTCAGAAACTTCAAGAACCAATTCATTATAAATCCTTGCCTCTATCGACAAGATCTTCTCTTCTGCTCCTAAAATCTTCTCCTCATATTCCTTCAATTCTTGGGTAATGTATCTCTCCGCATTCGTCAACGTCTGCTTTCGAATCCAACTTTCAGGAACTTTATCTTTATGCGTATTCCGAACCTCTATGTAATAACCAAAAACATTATTATAACTAATCTTCAAACTTGGAATGCCCGTTGCATCACTTTCGCGCTGTTGCAACTGCAACAAATAATTTTTACCGGAAAAAGCGATTTTCCTCAATTCATCCAATTCTGCATCAACTCCCTCAGCAATAACTCCTCCCCGATTTATTAAATTAGGCGGATCATTATAGATAGTTTTTTCTATGCGTTCCTTAATTGACGAACAAGGATTTAATTGTTCGCCTATCCGCTTTAAAACACTATTCTCGCTTGATAAGCAGGCTTCTTTTATGGGAACAATCGATTCTAATGCCACTTTCAACTGCACCATCTCCCTTGGCGAAACTCTTGCCACTGCCACCTTCGATATAATTCTTTCCAAATCTCCGATAACAGACAAAGAACGAACAAACTCATCTTTTAAGTTCGGCTCCCTAAAAAAGGACTCAACCACATCCAAGCGTTCTCTAATGGGCTTTACATCCTTTAATGGAAAGGCTATCCATCTCTTCAGCAATCGAGCCCCCATAGGAGTGATGGTTCTATCAATTATGTCGGCCAAAGTTTTTCCCTCTGAATGAATTGTCCCATAAAGTTCCAAATTCCGTATCGTAAACTGGTCTAACCAAACATATCGTTCCTCTTCAATCCTTGACAAATGGGTAATATGACCAATCTGCAAGTGCTGCGTAATATCCAAATAGTGCAAAATAGCACCGGAAGCAACAATTCCCAACTTCAAATCTTGCACACCAAATCCTTTGAGACTCTTGGTTTCAAAATGCTTTAACAAACGATCTGTCGCTGCCTCTGTTGTAAATACCCAATCCTCTAATTCAAAAGTAAAAGAACGAATATTGAATTGTTGTTCAAAAATATTACGCTTACTCCTCTCTATTAAAACCTCCTTTGGGGTCATGCTACTCAAAAGTTTGTCAACATAATCAAAGGACCCCTCTGCCGTCAAAAACTCTCCGGTCGAAATATCCAAAAAGGCTACACCAGCCTTATTTTTTTCAATATGTAAAGATGCTAAAAAGTTATTCTCTTTATGATTTAATACATTATCATTAATAGAAACTCCCGGAGTTACTAATTCTGTAATTCCACGTTTCACCAACTTTTTGGTCAACTTTGGATCTTCCAATTGATCACAAATAGCCACACGCCGACCGGCTCGCACCAACTTAGGCAGATAGGTATCCAACGCATGATGAGGAAATCCAGCCAACTCTACTGATTGTGCAGACCCGTTGGCTCTCCTTGTTAAAGTAATCCCCAAAATATCTGAAGCTGCAATAGCATCTTCCAAAAAGGTTTCATAAAAATCCCCCACACGAAATAATAGGATTGCATCCGGATGCTTTTCTTTTATCTCAAAATATTGCTTCATCAAGGGTGTTTCTACAACTTTGGCCATATTACCTCGTATTAAATTTATGGAAAAACTCTTCTTATATTCTATTCTCTACAACGACGAAAAAGTGGCAAACGCTTTTACCTCCTCTTCTGTTACAACCTTACCGCATAAGATAATTAAACGCTCTACCACATTTCTTAGCTCTCTGACGTTTCCGCTCCAATGTAATTTTTTCAATTCGTTTATAGCACTCTCATCAAACTCTTTCAAAGCGATACCTTGCTCTTCACAGATTATCTCATTGAAATAATTTACCAACAGGGGAATATCGTCAACCCGGTCGCGCAATGGTGGAACATGAATCGGAATTACGCTTAAACGATGGTATAAATCTTCTCGAAAATTTCCCAATTCAATCTCTTTGCGAAGATCTTTATTCGTTGCAGCAAATACCCTTACATCAACCTTGATTGTCTTATCACTTCCAACTCTGGTCAACTCCTTCTCTTGTAAAACTCGTAGCACCTTTGTTTGAGCAGAGAGACTCATATCTCCTACCTCATCCAAAAAAATTGTTCCGGTATGGGCTTGTTCAAACTTTCCTATACGCTGTTTTATTGCAGAAGTAAACGATCCCTTTTCATGACCAAATAATTCACTTTCTATCAAATCAGAAGGTATTGCAGCACAATTCACCTCTACAAAGGGAGCTGATGCACGATTACTTAATTCAAATAGTTCGCGCGCCACCACCTCCTTTCCGGTACCATTCTCTCCGGTAATCAACACACGTGCATCTGTGGGGGCAACTCGCTCTATCACACTCCTTAAATGCATCATCGGAGCCGACTCTCCAATCATCGCCATCTTGCGAGCAACCTTTTTCTTCAATATCTTCGTCTCCTGAACCAAATCTTTACGCTCCAAACCATTACGAACGCTAACCAATAACCGATTAAGATCTATTGGCTTCACAATAAAATCAAATGCACCTTTTCTAAGACATTCAACTGCAGTATCAACTGTTCCATGACCAGAAATCATCACAACAGTTTGGTCCGGAACCTCTTCTCGTATCTTTACCAATACCTCAATTCCATCCATACGAGGCATCTTGATGTCGCAAAAAATCAAATCAAAAGATTCATTTTTCAACAACTCCAATCCAACTAAACCATCTTCTGCAAGAGTTACTTCGTGTTTTTCAAATTCCAAAATATCTTTTAACGTATTTCGGATACTTCTCTCGTCATCAATAATTAAAATCTTTGACATAGTTTATTTCTTTTTCGTAATAACCGAAGACATCGGCTCTTTCGTATTTTCTACAAAATCCAACATAACCTTTACTGCTCCCACTTTTATTTTCGCCTCTATATACAATGGAACATGATTACCATCGTCCGAAACAAAAATTGCCATGTCATCCTCATTCTTGAATAGATCACCGGTGATCAACTTCGGTACAAATTTCAACGATTTATATTTACTCTTATTGCGTAACTTTATATCTTCTTTCCCTTTATAGGTTAATCCTAACTCAAATTTCTCTTCGTCAAAAAAGAGTTTAAAAGGAATCGTTTCATTTTTTTCTAATACTCCCGTATCTATCCCCCTAAACCTATAACAAATTGATATTAAATCCATTACATCTTTACCTACTTGAACAGCATCTTCACTTAATACTCCTCGCCGATTCCTATTCCATCTAATCCCCCCTGCACCATCAAAATGATATTCTCTCTCACTAAAATAGGAATCCTCATTCTTCACCTCCCTATAGTACAAGGGCTGCAAATCTTTCACTCGCATTACAGTAGAGAATGTATCCCGAATACGATAAAAGCGATCGAATGATTTTGTGGTATAGCCTATCAATTGCAAATGATAACACTCCTCGCCTTTATATTTTTTCTTCGACACCGAAAAATCAACATCTCCGGCATGAATCCAAATAAAGCCCAAGTTATAATAAATTGTATATCGCGCCTTTTCACCAACACAAAATGCAGGTTCGTCTTGAAACAAAGTTCGTGCCACTGCTAATGAACATAACAGCGTCAGAAACAAAATAACTACACCTACCTTCTTTTTCATTTCTCAATTGATTAGTCTGGATGAACCATAGTGAAAATTCGACTCCATCTAATTGAGGCCGGGAACGATTTATCCTCGTCCAACGACAGCCAGATGAATATGGGTTTACCAACAATGTGGTCTTCCGGCACAAAACCCCAATACCTTGAATCAGCTGAATTATCCCGATTATCACCCATCATCCAATAGTAATCCATCTTAAACGTATAACTATCAACAACTTCACCATTGATTATGATTTGACCATCTGTCACTTTTAAATCATTCAATTCATAATTCCGAATTATCTGCTCATACAATGGCAAATTAGCAGTTGTTAATTGTACTATTGCTCCTTTTTGCGGAATAACGATTGGACCATAATTCATCTTTGTCCACTTGTGGTTCATACCCCAAGGAAATAGTTTTCCTCCAGCTATCAAATCAGACTCTTTCCTTATCGACAGAACCGATTTGTTGTTTTGTAACTTTTTCAATGCGCTCTCTGTCAACGGTATATCATATACCAACGACGTAACCTTTCCACTCATAGTGTCGAGATAGCCAAACATGGCTAACCAAGCTTCGCCTTGATTTTCTCTATTGACTAATCGTCGATCTTGTTTCCTAACGTCAAGCTTATCAAAATCTATATCTCTCGGGCTTTTCACCTCAACCAAATAATTATGTTGAAGGCCGGGGAATGTATCTTGTTTTACGCCATTCACATGCACAACACCATCAATAATACTAAATGTATCTCCCGGCAATGCAACACATCGTTTTACGTAATTTTCCCTTCTATCCACCGGACGGGCAATTATATCTCCAAAAACTGCGTGGTCTCCCCACACTCGTTCTCGTCCAACTTCATTTACCAATGTATAATAATCCGGATTCTGAACCTTCACCGCAACCGTGTCTCCGGCTGGGAAGTTGAAAACAACTATGTCATTACGTTGCACACTCCCTAAACCACATAATCTTTTATAATCCCACTTTATCCATTCAACATAAGATTTTGTATCTTCCGTTCCCGGCATTGTATGTTGCGCCAAAGGGAATGACAATGGGGTCATCGGACAACGCGGACCATAACTCAATTTACTAACAAAAAGATAATCTCCCACCTTCAACGTCTTCTCTAACGAAGGAGATGGAATTACATAATTTTGGAAGAAAAAAATATTTATCAGATAAACAGCCACCAAAGCAAAGACAATCGCATCTACAAATTCGGCAATATTTTTAAGAATAGGATTTTTAGACTCCTTCCATGCACTCCAAGAAACATAACGAGTTATATAAACTTCAAAAGCCAACGGGATAAACAATAGCAACCACCAAGCTCCAGACCATGCAAGAAAAAGAAGAAGCATCAAAACCACAAGCGCAAATTTCACCCATTGCTTTACTCCTGCTGTCAACAATCGCTCCGTAAAAGTTTTCTTTGTAGATTCCATATATTATTTAGTAAGAAAATCAAACAAATCATGCATTCCTAACAAGCCCTTCTTCCCTACTGTAAATTCAGCAGCCACAACAGCTCCTAACGCAAACCCCTCTCGACTTTTTGCATCATGAGTAATTTTAATAGAATCCACCTCAGACTCATAACATATCGTATGAATTCCTGGCACTTCACCTTCGCGGATAGATTTTATCGCCAAATCACTTTTTTTAGTCTCTTGTTCTTTTACCCAAACTTCTTTTCTGTCCAAGTTTTCCAAAACCCCCTCTGCCAAAGTAATTGCTGTACCACTTGGAGCATCCAACTTATGAATATGATGAACCTCAGTCATCTCCACATTATAGTTATCAAACTTATTCATCAATTTTGCCAAATACTTATTCAAAGCAAAAAATATACTCACTCCCAAACTATAGTTAGAGGACCAAAATAGAGTCTGTTCTTTTTCCTCTAATTCTGCTTTTACCGACTGTAAATCCCACCCGGTGGTACCACAAACCACCGGAACATTAGCCTTAAAGCACTGCCTTACATTTGAAATAGCAACATCCGGACGGGTAAATTCGATTGCAACATCCGCACTTTTAAAAGCATCCGACTCAAAATCTTCCAAATTATCTATATCAATAATTGAAACAATTTCATGACCTCTGTTTTTTGCAATTTTCTCAATGGTTTTACCCATTTTACCATAACCTATCAACGCAATTTTCATATACACAAATTTCTATATTAAACGAATGATACCTCAAATTTATAATCACTTAAAACATCATCAAAAAAATACTTCTTTCAAAGTTTCAATTCTCCTATTCAAATAAAATTCGATATAGAATCATAAACTTTAGTGTTCAAGGGTATTAAAATCTATTTGCAAATATATAACAATAAAACGAATTACAAATCAAAATTTAATTTTAGGCAACTTCTATAAATTCGATTTTTTATTTACAGCTCCTAAATTCAGTTTCGGAGGCTTTTGTATTTACAAAATACGTCCATCCTGCATTTTAATCACACGATCCGAAATTGAAGCCATCTCCATATCATGTGTCACAACAATCAAAGTCTGATTAAATTTAGACCTTAAATCCAAAAACAAACGATTCAATTCTTCTTTATTTTTAGAATCAAGACTTCCTGTAGGCTCGTCTGCCAACAATACATCAGGTCTGTTAATTAAAGCCCGAGCAACAGCAACACGCTGCCTCTCCCCTCCCGATAACTCGTTGGGCTTATGTTTTGCGCGCTCAGACAAATTCAGGTACTGCAACAACTCCATTGCAGCCGCTTTTGCCTCTTCACTTTTCCTCCCCGCAATCAATGCCGGAATCATAATATTTTCAACAGCAGTAAACTCCGGTAACAGTTGATGAAATTGAAACACAAATCCAATATGCTTATTCCGAAACTCAGAAAGTTCTTTCTCCTTTAAAGAAAATAAGGAAACATCATTTATAACCACATCTCCTTCTGTTGGAGAATCCAATGACCCCAAAATCTGCAACAAAGTTGTTTTTCCGGCACCACTGGCACCAACTATCGAGACAAATTCTCCCTTCTCTACTTTTAAATTTACTCCTTCTAAAACAGTTAAAGAGTCAAATTTCTTTGTTATATTTTTCGCTTCGATCATAATTTACTCACTATAAGTGGAGAGTTCTTTCTCCAATTCCTCAGGTGAAATATCCAACTTTAATTCTCCATTTTTACTAACAGAAATACGTCCTGTCTCCTCAGAAATAATAACACACATAGCGTCCGAACGTTCAGACATACCCAATGCAGCCCTGTGTCTCAAACCTAAAGATTTAGGAATATTAAAACTATGAGAAACAGGCAAAATACAACCGGCAGCAACAATTCTATCCTTTGAAATAATCATTGCACCATCATGCAGAGGTGAATTTTTAAAAAAGATATTTTCAATCAAACGAGAATTAATAGAAGCATCTATTTGCTCTCCTGTAACCTCAATTCCTTTAAGATCTTTTTCATTCTTCAAAACAATTAATGCCCCAATTTTTCCCCTCGCCATATTTTTACACGCCACAACAATCTGCATAACATCAGAATCCTCAAGGGCTGTACTCTTGGAAGAAAAAATACGAGTTAAAAATCGCATGACAAAATTTTGCTTAGAGCCTAACATAGTCAACCATTGTCGAATCTCCTCTTGAAACAAAATAATCAAGGCAATTGCGCCCACATTAACGATTTGATCCAAAAAAGCACCCAACAATTGCATTTGAAAGACTGCTGTTACAACCCACCAAACAAAAATAAAAGTAATAAGCCCTACAAAAACTTTGATGGCAGTTGTACCATTCAACATTTTGTAAGTCTTATAAAGTAAAAATGCAACTAAAATTACATCTACAACATCAACCCAACGTAAAACAAATCTTTCACTCATAAACTTATGTTATTAGCCTCATTATATTCATAAACTAAATCTACAACCTGCCTTGCCTCTGCAACATCATGTACCCTAAGGATATTTGCACCATTCAACAAAGCAATTGTATTTAAAACAGTAGTTCCGTTTAGAGCCTCATTGGGAGTAATCCCCAAGGTTTGCCAAACCATCCTTTTTCGAGATAAACCTACCAGTAACGGACAATTCAACTTTTTAAATTCTTCCAAGAAATGGAGTATTTGGAAATTTTGCGTCAGATCTTTGCCGAATCCAAAACCAACATCCAACACCACCTCTTCAACACCACAAGAACGCAATTGTTCTAATTTTGATACAAAGAAAGCAAAAATTTCGTTCACCAAATCAATTCCAACTAAATTAGATTTCAAATGATGAGTCAAAATATAAGGAACCTTAAGCTCAGACACCACCTTAAACATATTCGGATCTAAATCTCCGGCATACACATCATTAATCCAATTAACACCCCAATCTTCAATCGCAATTCGCGCCACCTCAGATCTAAATGTATCAACAGAAACAAGAATATCAGGAAATTCCTCTCTCAAAAAAGGCATTACACTCTCCAAACGCCTCAACTCCTCCTCTAAAGAGACTGGCGAAGAATCAGGGCGAGTAGAGCAGGCTCCTATGTCTAAAATAGAGACACCAACAGAACACATCTCATGAATTTTATCAAAAAGCATTTTTTTTGACAAAATACGACTTTTATCAAAAAATGAATCATCTGTAATATTTAACACCCCCATAATTAGAGGCTTTTTTTTATCGTAAAGCATTGACTTTCTATTATTTGCGTACAAAAATAAAATAATTAAGAGAAAGAAAAAAATAAAAAAACTTAAAATTTATCCTTAAAAAATTTTTACAAATGTATAAAATATATATCTTTGTCCACTACTTTACTCGGAAACACACCCTAAAAACAAAAAAAACAAGGCGTGAATACAATAAAAGTAAGGTATGAGAGTTTAGAAAATAAAAAGAAAACATTATCTTATATTAATTAGTGCTATGAGACACATAAAGCTATTAAAACCGGCATTAGTGTTAATGATTGTAGGTGCTACATTAGCATCATGCGGGGAAAAGAAATTAAAAGATTCTACAGCATCCAACACAACTGGTTGGAAGTACAATGACAAAGAAAATGGAGGTTTCCAAGTTGTTAACGGCTATGAGCAAGACACTCCTCCGGGAATGGTGTTCATTGAAGGAGGTACCTTCACTCAAGGTCGTGTAATTGAAGACGTAATTGGAGATTGGAATAATATTCCAAGAAGAGTTACTGTTGCATCGTTTTATATGGACCAATATGAAATTAGCAACGTAAACTGGAGAGAGTATTTACACTGGATGGGGAATGTATTTCATAATGATATAAACATCGTAATGAAAGCGTATCCTGACACTTTGGTATGGAGAGAAGAGTTGGCTTACAACGAACCATATTTGGACTTCTACTTCTCACACGTAGCATACAATTGGTATCCTGTAGTAGGTGTGTCTTGGGTTCAATGTGCAGACTATTGTATTTGGCGTACAGATCGTGTGAACGAGATGAGAATGGCAGAAGAAGGTATTATCCAATATACAGACTTCCAAGCTTTGAAAGGAAATACTGATATGGATGACGTCGCTCAAAACCAAATTTTCAGTACTCAAAAGTATATCATGAAGAGTGATTATAAACCAACAGATGGAAAGAAACCGATGACAGACGTTTATGGTAACGCAAGAAAGACAAACATGTCTGATGGTGTCCTATTGCCAAAATTCCGTCTCCCAACTGAAGCTGAATGGGAGTATGCTGCTTACGGTACTAAAGCTGTAGAGGGTGAAGAAAACTACCAAGAAAAGAAAATTTATCCTTGGTATGGTCACCAGATGCGTAACCCTGCTAAGAAGGTGAAAGGTGAAATGTATGCAAACTACGTTCGTGGACGAGGTGATATGATGGGTATGGGAGGAAAACTTAATGACCATGCAACAATCACTGCTCCGGTAGATGCTTTCTGGCCTAATGAATTTGGATTGTATTGTATGGCAGGAAACGTTAACGAGTGGGTATTGGATGTATATCGTGTATTGTCAAGTGATGATGTTCAAGAATACAACCCATTCCGTGGTAACGAATATATGGTTCCTCAAATGGAAGAAACTACTGTTGATGGTCAAAATATTCGTGTTCCTCAAATTGATAGTTTAGGTCGTGTTAAATTTACTTACGAGGCTTCTAAGGCTGATGATCCAGCTAAGTATGCTAAATTGGACGTTCGTAACTACAAAGATGGTGATGCTGCAAGTGCATTAGATAGAACTCAATGGAAGACCATTGTTGATCCGGATATTTCTACTAAAAAGTTATATGATCCTGATACCGACGCTGAAGGAATGTTGACTTCTAAGATTTCAAATACGACACGCGTTTATAAAGGTGGAGGTTGGAAAGATCGTGCTTATTGGTTGAATCCTGGTCAAAGAAGATATTTGGAACAAACTGAATCTCGTAGCGATATCGGTTTCCGTTGCGCAATGAGTAAGGTTGGTGCAGAAGATGGAGATGTAAGATAATGATATTCTGATTCACAAAAAAGCCCCTTATTTGAGGGGCTTTTTTAATATATAGAAACCATGAGTATTTTAGAATTATACGAAATTTTTAAACAAAATCCTGTCATAACAACTGATAGTAGAAATTGTCCTGAAAATTCTTTGTTTTTCGCTCTTAAAGGAGAGCGTTTTAATGGAAATCATTATGCTAAGGATACCATTAAGAATGGATGCTCCTACGCTTTTGTTGACGAAAAGGAATTTGCAGACGGCAAAAAAATTATTTATGTTGATAATGTCTTAGAGACATTGCAAAAATTAGCCAACCTCCATCGAAAAGTACTAAATACTCCAATCATCGGAATAACTGGCACCAATGGAAAAACAACTACTAAAGAGTTGATTGCAGCTGTCTTAAAAAAGAAGTACTCAACTCTATACACTCAAGGTAATTTAAATAATCACATAGGTGTACCTCTAACGTTACTTCGCTTGAATGAAAGTCATGAAGTTGCTATCATTGAAATGGGTGCTAACCACCCCGGCGAAATTAAAACGCTGGTTGAGATTGTAGAACCTAACTACGGTATTATAACCAATGTCGGGAAAGCTCATATAGAGGGATTTGGCTCTTTTGAAGGCGTTATCAAAACGAAATGTGAATTATATGATTTCTTAGAAATGAACAGAGGTACAGTTTTTGTCAACAAAGGAAATGATATATTATTCGCAAAGACAACTAATATTGAAAAAGTTATAGAATATGGTAATTGCACAGAATTTTCTGCTACCATAGAGAGCAACAATCCTTTTTTAGTGCTAAATTGGGATAACTCTACAATAAAAACCAACTTGATTGGAAGCTATAATGCTGAAAACATCATGGCAAGTGTGGCGATAGGCATCTCATTTAATGTTGACAAAAAAGATGTCGTTGATGCTATTGAAGGTTATACGCCACAAAATAATCGCTCTCAATTCAAAGAAACTGCATATAACAAGTTAATAATAGATGCTTATAATGCCAATCCGACAAGTATGAATGCTGCTATTGATAATTTCAATCTGATCGAGGAGACAGGCAAAATGGTAATCCTTGGAGATATGAAAGAACTTGGAGCAATTTCTGAAATTGAACACCAAAAAATAATTGACAAATTAGAAAATTCTAATATTGAAAAAGTAATTGTTGTTGGAAGTGAATTTAAAAAAACAAAATCTAACCATACTATTAAGTTGGAGAATATAAATGAGTTAATCACTTACCTTGACAACGAAATTATTAAAAATAACTTAATATTAATTAAAGGCTCAAACAGCATGAAGTTGATTGAGTGCATAAATCATCTCTAAAATGAATAACTCTGTTTTGCTATTACTTATCTTCATAGCCATTCTTGCATCTTATCTGATTTTTATAAATTATAGAAAAAAGAAAAAGCAAGAGAACAAAAAGGCAACAGAAATCATCGAGGAAAGTAAAAAAGATAATTCAACTGAAATTAAACAAGAAAAGAGTGCTGATGAAGAGTGTTGTGGGCAGCATGAAGTTTGCGAAAGAGACTCTTTAATCAATACAAAAATCATTGCTGATTATTACGACGATGAAGAGTTGGATGTTTTCATTGGGAAAAAACAAGAAAATTACACAGATGAAGAGATTCGTGTTTTTGAAAACATTTTCTACACACTAAAAGAGTTTGATGTGGCAGGATGGCTGAAAAGTTTACAAATCAGAGGAATTGAACTGCCTGACAAAATTAAAGAGGAGGCTCTATTAATCATGAAAGAAAGACGTTTTAAGGTATGAAAGGTCGCTTAAAATATTTAATAATTTATTTCCTATTTTGGTTATTTTTCTTTATCATTCAAAAACCATTGTTCTTACTATTTCAATATCAGGAATGGGGGAAACACTCAATTATAGAGTATTTACAGGTTTGTTGGAATGGGATTAGCATGGATATATCCACTGCCGGATATCTTTCCATTGTTGTTGCAGTAATATTACTAATATCTTGCTTCACTCCAACGACATCTTGGGTAAAATCCTTTTGCCGTAAATATACTTATGCTACTTTAATTATCGTCTGCCTAATAATAATTGCAGACCTTTTTTTATACCGATATTGGGGATTCAGAATCGATGACACTCCCTTATTCTATTTAAAGTCTCCCAAAGAGGCTTTTGCCAGCGGCTCTCTCTTTGAATATTTCATTGCAATTGTTTTGTTCGCATTATTGATTGGCTGTACCTTAAAGATATACACTCATATCGACAAAAAAATTGCTGTATTCACAGGTTTATCTTTGGGAGAGGCAATTCCTCTATTGCTACTGATAGGATTCTTATTCGTTGGAATAAGGGGTGGAATTGGGGTCTCTACAATGAATACCGGTTTTGTCTATTTTAGTGATAAAACTTTTTTAAATCACGCGGCAATAAATCCTGCATGGAACTTTTTTCAATCCCTAATCAAAAGTTCTGATTTCGAAGCAAGGTACCATTATATGAGTAAACATGAAGCCGAGTTGCTCATTAAAAAATTTGAAGACAAAAAAGATCATGAATCTATTTGCATTATCAAGAATAAACGTCCTAACATAATTCTACTAATCATGGAGGGTATTGGTTCCAATGCTATAGAGTCTCTAAATGGTGCCAAGGGGGCTACTCCCAATATAGACAAACTTATTGGAGAAGGGGTGTTCTTTAATAACTTCTACGCAAATAGTTTTAGAACAGACAGAGGTCTGATGTCGATTCTCGGTGCCTACCCCGCTCAACCGACAACCTCAATAATGAAGTTTCCGCAGAAAACAGAATCTATTATGAGTATTCCTGCAAAATTAAAGGAAAATGGATACAACCTCTCGTTCTATT
Organism: Bacteroidales bacterium; assembly: GCA_015061185.1. Classification (GTDB taxonomy): domain Bacteria; phylum Bacteroidota; class Bacteroidia; order Bacteroidales; family Paludibacteraceae; genus UBA1181. The sequence continues at coordinate 21,318 of SUWZ01000033.1, read as the reverse complement.
ATGGTGGCGATGCTAACTTTACGAACTTAAACTCTTTCTTAAGAAATTCAGGATACACTACTATTATCTCTGAAAAGGATTTTAGCAAGAATGAGCTTTCTACCAAATGGGGAGCATACGATCATATCCTATTCAACCGCGTAAAAGAGGACTTGGGAAAAAGAGAAGAAAAACCATTTTTTAAAACAATACTGACATTAAACAGTCACGAACCATTTGATGTTCCTACAAAAAAACTTAAAGACCCCTATTTGAACTCCGTATTTTATGCCGACAGTTGTATCGGAGATTTCGTTTCGTTCTGCAAAAAAAGCGATTTTTGGGAAAACTCTTTAATAATAATACTTCCTGATCACTGCTATAAATACCCATACTCAATTGAAAACTCTAATCCTTATCGTTATAAAATTCCTATGATTTGGACTGGAGGTGTTGTTAACTCTATTGAAAAGATTGAATCATTGGGCTCTCAGATTGATTTAGCGGCTACCCTATTTTCTCAGTTGGACATTGATACTCAAGAGTTTTTATTTAGTAAAAATATTTTGCAAAAGAATTATTCCGGCTTTGCATACTACTCTTTTATCGATGGGTTTGGCTTAATTACACCAAATGATACCGCAATATTTGATTGCGCCGCAAATTATCCTATACACAATAGTGATAGTTTAATACCTATAGGGAAAGCTTATTTACAGCTTTTATACGAGGATTTTTCAAAAAGATAAAATTATGGCAACAAAACTTTACGATAGTATAATATTTGGACCAATCCAAAGTCGAAGATTGGGAGTTTCCCTCGGAGTGAACCTTTTAGCTCTGAATAAAAAAATATGCTCCTTTGATTGTGTTTATTGCGAATGCGGGTTTACTCAAAATGATGTACAAGGTAGATTTGCTGAAAAAAAGGTTGTAATCGAAAATTTGGAATCTGTTCTGAAAGAGATGCTTCAAAATAAAAAACATCTGGACGTTATTACATTTGCAGGAAATGGAGAACCTACTCTTCATCCTAACTTTGATGAAATAATTGATGCAACCATTTTGCTACGTAATCATTACTTCCCCAAGGCAAAAATCAGCGTGCTTTCTAATGCTACAACCCTAAATAAAGAGAGCGTAATAAAAGCACTTTCTAAAGTTGACAACAATATATTAAAACTTGATTCAGGCCTTGTAGAAACCATAAAATTGATTGATCAGCCAACTTCTTCTAATTTTAGTATAGACACAGTTATCAATGGAATGTTGCGCTTTAATGGCGATTTTATCATGCAAACAATGTTCCTAAAAGGTGATTTTAATGGTATGAGAATTGACAATACGACAGAAAACGAAGTGAATGCATGGCTTGAGATTGTAAAAATCACTCATCCCAAACAAATTATGATCTATTCAATTGACAGAGACACTCCTGTAAAAACTTTAGAAAAGGTGTCAAAACAAGAATTGTCAGAAATAGCTAAAAAGGCTGAAGAGTTAGGATTCTTTGTTTCTGTAGCCGGATAATTCCAATTCGAACAATCCTCCTGATTTGAGATACAAAGGCAACTTCCTTTGTACTTATATTGTTGTATTTCAATTGGGATTTAGCAATTCATAGAAATAAAAGCTACTCTAAAAAATAACACCTATATCAAAGTAAAAAATATACAATACAATGATATAGGTGCTTATTTATTTTGCAGATCGAGCAATGAAGTACAAACGATTCAAAACATTCACTTCACTAACTCCGCCATCAAAATCCAAATAAAGAATATTCATATCAGGATAAATATCCTTAACTCGCTTCTCAATTCCTTTTGATATTACATGATTGGCAATACATCCAAATGGTTGCAAACTTACAACTGCATTTACCCCATTCTCGGCAAATGAGGCAATTTCTGCAGGAATTAACCACCCCTCACCAAATTGAGCAGCTAAATTAACGATACGACTTGCCTTTTCTGCTTCATGGTCCATATCGGACATCTTAACATAGTAGGAATAATGAGCAGCCGCTTTATCTATGGAGCGTATAACTTTCTTCAATAACGAAGCTCCTATTGAGGATAACAATCGCGACTTAAAACCTCGTTTTGATTCCAAATTTGTATGCTCATTATATTTTGCGTTAGGGAAATATTGTAAGAAAAACTCATTCAATGGTGGTATAACCGGTTCAATGCCATTTTGAACAAACCAATTTACAACATTCTGCTGACCATAATGGTTGTATTTAATAAAAATCTCTCCTACAATACCAACTCGAGGGACATCTTTATGCTCAATAATTTTATCAAAAGCTTGTGCCGCCTCCTTTAACAATGATAAAAGCGCCTTCCTATCTTTCGCCTCAACAAGAGGAATAGATCGTAATATATACTCATCTCTTAGTGCATCTGCTTGTCCCTTCTCTTTTTCTCGCACAACTGCAGAATAATATATTTTTGATAAAGCGTCTGCATAAAAGAGCATATAAGTTGTTATTAAAGCTACTTTCTTAACATTAAGAGTAAAACCGGATTGTTGGTTAATCGTATTCATTATCGACACCGAAACAACCGGAATATCTCCATATCCCGCAGCCAACAGAGCCTTCTTTATTAATGCAATGTAATTTGTTGCACGGCACTGACCTCCCGTTTGTGTTATCGCCAATGCTATCTCTTCTTTATTATATCTTCCTGATTGCAACGCTTTTATGTAATCCCCTATAACTAATGTTGCAGGATAACACACCTCATTGTTCGCATATTTAAGTCCTAATTGAGACGAAACTTCATCACTTGGAGGCAAATTCTCAAAGTTATATCCTAACATTTTAAATAATACCGGAATATACGGAGAATGAAATTCCGAAAAATAGGGTACCAATATCTTACGTTTTTTATCTTTCTCCAAAAATTCCGGAGTGGTCATAAAGGGTTGTTTCTGCATACTCATCATATCATTGTTCTTGAATGACAATGACTCTACCAACGACCTTATACGTAATCTCAACGATCCAACATTATTCACATCATCCACTTTTAACAAGGTTAAATTCTTTCCTCCTCGTTTCAATATATCTGACACCTCATCTAATATAAAAGCATCAGGTCCACAGCCAAATGAAGTTAATTGCACATAATGAACATTTTCATTTGTTGATGCTACCCACTCTGCAGCTCTCACAATCCTATTTACATACGACCACTGTTTTATGACATGAGAATCTTGATGTTCAATCTCATCCATACGAACTAAATCCTCCGTCACAACATCAACTCCAAATGAAGTAATGATTTCAGAAACCTTATGCTGTATCAGTGGGTCATTATGATATGGACGACCAGCCAATAAAATTACAAATCGACCCTCTTTTTTTGCTTTTTCTAAAAGAGCTGTTGCCCTATCTGCTATTTTGTTAGAGAAATCTTCTGAGGCTTTAATCGCCTGCATGAACGACTCTTTAAAACGCTTTTTATTATAATTCTCACCTAATAGCGTTTTTAAATATACTCGGCAAGATTTCTCTAATAATTTAATATCTTTAAAATTTATTACCGGAGAATCTAACGGGATATTAGACCTCTTTGATGTGTTGATAGCACTCTTTATTACATCCGAATAACCAGCAACAATAGGGCAATTAAAACTATTTTGAGAACCTTTTTCTAATTTTTCATACACAACATACGGAAAAAAGATTCGATCGACGCCCTTACCCATTAAATCGAATACATGACCATGCAACAATTTTGCAGGGAAACATATATTATCTGCCATTACCGTGTTCAATCCTTTTTCATACAAAGAGTAGGTTGAACGCGATGATGACTTTACTTGTATGTTATTTAAAGTAAATAAATGATACCAAAATTGGAAATTATCGTACATATTCAATGCCCTCGGAATTCCAATTGTCATAGAAGGTTGCTCCAATTTTCCTTTTAGGGATTTCTTAAATGCCATCTCATTTTTATAAAAACTGAGATTAAAGGCTACTCTTCCCTTTTCACCCTTATTGGTATATACTTTTTCACATTTGTTTCCTGAATAATATACCTTTCCGTTTGCAAATGTATTTTTTAATATCTGGCAATTATTTTCACATCCTACACATCTTAATGGTTCTGAAAGATAATCTTTTAAATCAACAATTGACTCCAATAAAACAACCTCTGAACACATTTTCTCATTTTGCTTTTTAGCAAAAAGTGAAGCTCCGTATGCCCCCATCAATTCAGGGATGTTTGAAACAATAACTTCTTTATTGGCAGATAACTCAAATGCCCTTACAACTGCACTATTCCTCATTGTCCCACCTTGTAGAACTATGTGCTGCCCCATTTCGGACATATCCTTTATTTTCAATACCTTATAAAGACAATTCTTTACAACAGAATAGGCCAATCCGGCTGAAATATCTGCCAACGGTGCTCCCTCTCTTAAAGACTGTTTAACTTTTGAATTCATAAAAACAGTGCATCGTGTTCCTAAATCAGAAGGATTTTCACTCTGACATGCCTGCTTGACAAATTCAGAAATCGGACAATTTAATGATTGTGCAAAACTATCTAAAAAAGAGCCACAACCGGAAGAACATGCCTCATTAATTTCAAGACGATTAATACTTCCATTTTCTACAAATATGGCCTTCATGTCTTGCCCCCCAATATCCAATATAAAAGAGACTTTCGGATTGAGTTTATAGGCTGCCGTATAATGTGCTATGGTTTCCACCATCCCATAATTTAATCCAAAGGCTGTCTTTATTAAATCCTCTCCATATCCGGTGGAACAACTACCGGCCACTTTTAAAGAAACTCCCGCCTTCTTGGCTTCTTCTAACAATAGAGACAATCCCTCTTTTACAGTCTCCAACGGTCGACCACCATTTTTTTTATAAAAAGTATAAAATATTCGCTCTTCCACATCGGTTACAACTATCTTAGTTGTAGTGGATCCGGAATCTATCCCGATATAACATAATCCATCTTTGACCTCATTGATTGATATTATCTCTATCTTACTCTGAGATTTCTTTTCTTGCCAATCCTCAAATTCTTGAGAAGAAGAAAAAAGTGGCTGTAGCCCGCTTGATTTTGGACGAAAATAGCTGTCCTGAGATTGTAACGACTCTATGATTGAGGAGATTGGCTGCAAAGATTCTCCTACTTTTAATGACAGCGAAGCTCCCCATGCCGGTACTACTGACGCATGTTCTGACAAGATAATTTCTTCGTCAGAAAATGATAATTTTTCTTTTAATACTTCATACAAATATGGGATATAAGCAAATGGACCTCCACACAAAAATAATTTTGGCGCAACATCACATCCACGAGACAACGTTGATATAACTTGTGTTATTACGGCATTAAATATAGAGGAGGCTATATCTTCTCGCTTGACATTCAACGCAATAAGGTTCTGAATGTCTGTTTTCGAAAAGACACCACATCGTGATGCAATAGGATACACAGATGTTGAATTCATCGCCAAATCATTCAACTCTGATACAGAGACATTCAATATGGCTGCCATCTGATCCAAAAAGGCTCCGGTTCCTCCTGCACAATTCCCATTCATACGAATATCAGGCTGCATATCTTTACCAAAGAAAATCATCTTACTATCCTCTCCACCTATATCTATTAATGTCTTAACGGATGGATACTTCTCCTCTATAACTTTAGTCGCAGAAATTACTTCTTGAATAAATGGTATTTTATACCTCTCTGACAATCCCATTCCGGCAGATCCGGTAACTTTTATTGCTACATCAATATCTCCAAATTTCGATTTCAGTGCATTAAGTGAATCTATCAACGAATTTAACACGTCTGCATGATGACGACGATAATCCTTATATACAACATCTCCTGTTTTATCTACTAACACCAATTTTAATGTAGTCGATCCTGCATCAAGACCTATTCTGTAACTATTTTCTACCATTTTTACAGCCTTTATATTCATTCTGCAAAAATACTCCTATTTTGTGGAGTGACGAAAAATTTAAACAAAAGTTTTATTCTCAAATCTTACTTAATTATTGTCCAATTATAATACTTTTAACTAAAAAATCTCTTCGCATATTACATCTATTAAAAAGAAACAAATCTCCTATCTCAGTTTTTAATTCAGTATTTACCTATAATACAAAGAATTAAATAAATTTTGGCAGTTATATAGAAATAGTATATATTTGCACTTTGAGTCTCTTTTTTACTCTTAAAATGAACTGTTTATATATAAAGTTAAAGTTTCAAAATCATGAGAAGAATTATATTTTTATCAATTTTACTTTTTGTAAATTACTTATTTTGCGGCGCATCTGTCATTATCAATGAAGTTATGCCTAAAAATATTTCTTTCCACATTAATTCTAACTTTAATTTTGAAGGTTGGATAGAATTGTACAACAATGGGAATGAAGATGTTGACATATCTACTCTATTTGTTTCCGATGACGCAAAGAATCCTTTTAAATGGCAAATGCCATACGACTCCACCTTAAATGCTTCTGAATATATTTTAACGCCTCATTCCTACAAAATTATCTATATGGATAAATTGGATCAAGCTTTCCACGCAAACTTTAAATTGGAGGCTGATGGAGGAACTCTTTACCTAACTACTGCAGAAGGAGCTGTTTCGGATAAATTCACCTATAAAGAGTCCTATCGAAACTCGTCTGTCGGAAGAATGGTTACTAACAAAGAGGAAATTGTTCTATTTTCCAATCCTACTCCTAATAGAGAAAATGATACCACTTCAATTATAACCCACCAATGTCCTAAACCATCATTTTCACCTCTTCCGGGATTCTATAAAAACTCGCAAAAAATTAGAATCATTTGCAAAGATTCTACAGCAAAAATTTACTACACAACAGATGGCTCTGAGCCTCAACCCATTGATTCATTGCTATATACAGATTCAATAACCCTCACAAAAAATACTCCTATCAGAGCAATTGCGATAACAAAAGGAAAACATCGTAGTGATATATCCACCGGTAGTTATTTCTTTGAAACTCGCCAAATAACCCTCCCCGTCATATCTTTGGTTTCTGAGTATGATTTTTTTTACGGCGATAGTTTGGGCTTTTTAGTGGTTGGGAAAAACGGTGCTCCTGTTTCTTCTGGTTGTAATGCAGGTATTCCTCGCGCTAATTACGTGCAAGATTGGGATCGCCCTTGCAATTTTGAATACTACGACTTGGATAAAAATGAACAGATGAATCAAGAGGTTCGCATCGGAGGGTTCGGTGGGTGTTCTCGCACTAATAAAACGAAATCCATCAAAGTCAAAGCGAATAAAACTTTTGGCAATAATCGATTTGACTATCCAATATTTAAAGAAAAACCTAATTTGAAGTGGAAAAGCATCGTTCTTAGAAATTCGGGGAATGATTATGGCTCAACTATGCTTCGCGATGGGTTCCTTCAATCTGCTCTGATTGGCAGAATGGACATTGATCATCAAGCTTACGAACCTGCAGCAGTATATATTAACGGATCCTACTACGGAATGCTAAATATACGAGAACGAACCGGTGAAGACTTCGTTTTCTCTAATTATGGTTTAGATGAAGATAGTATTTATATCCACGAAGGTCGCAGCAAATATGATAATGCAGGAAATGAATCAGACTACAGTGATATGTTTGAATATTTTACCAATGTGAAAGATATGAATGCTGATGGTATGTATGACTCTATTTGCGCATACGTCGATGTAGAAGAATTATTAAACTATCTGACTGCTGAAATCTATCTCTGCAATAGGGATTGGCCGGGCGGGAATATAAAAGCTTGGAAGAAAAAAAGGAATGGCAAATGGAGATGGATCTTATATGATACCGACTTTGGATTTTCTCTTTATGAGGACAACAGAAATACTAATTCATACAAATATGCTAGATCTAATCAATTGTTTGACGCTTTTTTGAAAAACGACCTTTTTAGATTTCGCTTGATGACCAAAATGGTTGTACACCTCCCTACTACTTTTTCTGAAAAACGACTAAATGCTCAATTGGATAGTGTTACCTCTATTATCTCTTCTGAATTGAACTACTTCAGAAGACAAAAGGGGGCTGCAAGTGGATATAGTAGCGGAATCTCTAAAATTAAAGCATTCGCAAAAGCGCGTCCTAAAAACTTATTCAACCTCACTTCTCACGGACTTTACTATAGCGACTCATGCGCTTTAAATATTGTTACAGACGTTCCTCGCGTTGAATACAAAATTAATCACTTTGAAACTGCTGATGTTTCCAATTTGTATAGCAACTATTTTGAAAACCTTCCACTGAGTGTTGAACCGATTGTTCCTCCGGGATATAAATTTGATCACTGGGAGGTTACAGAAAGAGAGCCTTACTATTCCTATGCTTACTATTGGAAGTGTTATGACCAAGGAGAAATAACCGATCCTAATTGGAAAAATATTGATTTTGACTGTAATAATTGGAAAAATATAAATGGGCGAATGGGATTTGGATACGAAAACACCGATTCTCAACTAAACATGTACGAGTCTAACGGAGAAGACTATATTACAACGGCTTATTTTAGATACAATCTGCAGATTAATGACACCACCGGATTTGGCGACATCACTTTATCTACAACTGTTAATGATGCAGCTATTGTTTACCTAAACGGAGAAGAAATTGTTAGGGCTAATTTACATGACGGAGAAATTGCTTATGACGACAAATCGAAAGTTTACTTTGGTGCGTCCCGCAAAACTTACGACATCACTCTTCCGGCTTCTGCTTTCCGCAATGGGAAAAATATAATTGCAGTTGAAGTTCATAACCACACTAAAACTAGTAATACACTCTATTTTGACATGGATATTCAAACTTCTCAAAAAGATATTATCCATAAAAAAGTTTGCAACGAAAAATATTTTTATGACGACCATTTCTTTGGAGGTACTCTTCGTGCCGTATTTGAGAAAACATCAGAGGATGAAGAATTTAACAAAGAAGAAAATCTATATCTAAACGAGATTTGCATCTCCAATAGTACTTTTGTCGATGAAGCAAGAGAAAGTAATGATTGGATTGAGATTTACAACGATGGATGGGAAAGCGTTAATATTGCCGGTTACTTCTTATCGGATGCAAGAAAGAATTTGACAAAATTCCAAATCCCTGCTACAGATTCTGTCGCAACTACCATTCCGGCTAAAGGGTATAAGGTATTTTGGGCAGACTCTCAACCGGAACAAGGTCCTCTGCACACAAATTTTTCACTACCGACATCTCGAACTCAGACTGTTTCTTTATCTAAAATCGCAAATGGAGATACTATTGTCATCGACTCAATTTGTTACAAACCTCACCTCAAGGGGGAATCCTTTGCTCGTTTTTCTCTTAACAAAAATGAGAACTCATGGGAGGTTACAGCAATGCCTACATTTAATAAAGAAAATCCTGCAAAGACTGATGTTCCTACCATTATTGTAAATGAAAATAGTGCCATAGTTTATCCGAACCCTGTTCACGACTTCTTGCATATATCTATGACTCAAGAGAGATGTCAGATAGTAATCTGTGATATCTCAGGTCGAATATTGATTGAAAAGATGGTTGATAATCAAACACAATTGGATGTTACATCTCTGAAGAAGGGTATGTATCTACTGAAAATTCATAGTAATTCGTTCCAATATACAACCAAGATTATCAAAGAGTAATAAAGTTTAAGGGGATATTGTTATCTCGTCACCTATGAGGATGGATTAGGTTTTTATTACAAACACCATAATTCATCCTTTTTTTTAGTCAACTTCAATAAATTACGTTTTATATTATTTCCTGACTTTATCATTGCGTCACCTAAATCAGAGTTCTAACCAGTCATCGGTTTTGATGAGATATGATATTGCCCTCTACTCCACTGTGAAGCAGAGGGTTTTGTTATTGTGTCATTGTTCTCCGGTATGTCTCACACTGACCTCCTGAACAAGTTCCTGCTGCTATTGTATAGTTTATCAAGATAACAGAAATTCTCCTGAAGACCGACACCCTACTTGAAGTGACGTATCAGATAGACCACCGAGGCTTTCTTGCTTATCAGAAAGCAGATCTTGGCTACTACAAAATGCCACAACTCTCATCCTGAACAGCATTGAAGCCAATTCTGTCATAGAGGTTATTGATATTACTTTAACACATTCTTTATCTGCTTGCCTAAAACGGAAAGTAATTTTTCCACTCCTCTAAATAAGAATATTGAAAAATAGATTCCCGATAAAAGAAACAATAGAAACCAAAGTAACGATCCATTAGGATTACCTAACAACTGACTTACCGCAGAATATGGAATTTCTCCCATAACATATTGTAAAAGGAAAACCATCTTAAAAGAGAAGATATGAAATATCATAACAGCAACGGATCTTCTCCCTATGTATCGAAAAACATTGGTAATGGTCCCAAAATGAATTTCTATCAACTTAGCCCCCCCTATTGTCATATAAACGCCACAGAAGGTTGCCAAAACAAAAAAGAAGGCGTTAGGAAACATATTGGCATTCATCGATATCGACCCATAATTAGACAATATAACCAATCCTATGAAAGATAATAACAATACGATGAGGTTATTAAACTTCAAATTGATTCTTCCTCCAGCCTGTAAATACCCCCAATAGAAAGGCAAAATTAAAGTGCATGCAGGGGCAATGCGGGGTAAGTAAATATTCCAATGATTACAGACGCAACCAAGAGAAAAAACAAAAAAAATCAACAGCAACTCTAACCTCTCTGGTTTAATCAGCGACTGCCTAACAACCACAAACCGAATGAACGTAAAAATTACAATGGTAAAAATCAATGAAATAAAGTACCAAAAAGCGGAAGCCATCACTTCTCGTCCCATACCAATTACGATTAGTGCAAAATTTATTGCTAAATCACACCATGTATCCGGATGAATCATTTTACCACCATACACCACACCTTCTGCATAAAAACCCAACTTAAAAAAGAGATTTTTAAACAATAAAAACAAGACTTCATACGTAAGGTAATAGAGGTATAACTTCCCAACTCTTTTAAAACAAGAAACACAAGAAGTTCGCCAAGAGGTGACATCTATCGTTGAAAAATAACCACTAATAAAAAAGAGGGCAGCAATATGAAAAAGATAAATAAATCGAGATATATAGGTTGGAATGTCGATATGACCAATAACAACAAGGGAGATTAAAATCCCCCTTGCCACATTCATATATTTAATCTCCCCTTTCAAACAACCTGCTTATAAAGACCACTCGTAACCATCTTTTGTATCTTTCACATTGAATCCCAATGCCGTCAACTCATTACGAATCTTATCACTTGTAGCCCAATCTTTATTCTCTTTGGCATTTTTTCTGATTTCCAACAATAAATCCACAGCACCTTTATATGCGTCACTACTTGAATCTGATGCGCCCTCCAAATCAAGCCCCAAAAGATCTTGTAAATAAATTTGGAACAACTCTTTCAACTCTGTCACATCACTCTCAGACAAAGTTGCTTTCCCATCTGCCACCAAATTAATTGATTTAGCCACTTCAAAGAAGTAAGAAATTACCATTGGTGTATTTAAATCATCACACATCGCTTCCTCACATTTTGCTCGCAAGTCGGCAACTTCAACAGAGGACTCTTTAGAAGGAGTTATTCGCTTCAAGCGTGCATAAGCATCCATCAATCTTGCCAAGCCCTTTTCTGATGCTTGCAATGCTTCATTACTGAAATCTACTGTGCTTCGGTAATGAGCTTGCAAAATAAAGAAACGAATAGTCATTGGATGATAGGCTTGCGACAAAAGTTTATGATTCCCGGTAAAAAACTCATCCAACGTAATAAAATTCCCCAATGATTTTCCCATTTTCTGACCATTAATGGTAATCATATTGTTATGCATCCAATAGTGCACAGTTTCCTTTCCTAATGCAGCAGTTGATTGAGCGATTTCACATTCATGGTGAGGGAACACCAAATCCATTCCTCCCCCGTGAATGTCAAACTCTTCTCCCAAATATTTTGTACCCATGGCAGAACACTCCATGTGCCAACCCGGAAACCCATCACTCCAAGGCGAAGGCCATCTCATGATATGAACGGGCTGCGCTTTCTTCCATAACGCAAAATCTAATGAACAACGTTTTTCATCTTGTCCATCCAAACTACGCGTCGTTTCTAACAAATCATCAATATTCCTACCTGATAATTTTCCATAATGATGATCTGCGTTATATTTGCGAACATCAAAATACACAGACCCTTCACTCTCGTACGCATAACCGGCATCCAAAATCTTTTGAACAAATTCTATTTGCTCAATAATATGACCGGAAGCATGAGGTTCTATACTTGGAGGAAGAACATTTAATCGCTCCATAGCTTGGTGATATCTGTTCAAATAATATTGTACGACCTCCATAGGCTCCTTTTGCTCTAATCTCGCCTTTTTGGCAATTTTATCTTCGCCTTCATCCATATCATGCTCTAAATGCCCAACATCTGTAATATTACGAACATAACGAACTTGATAACCCAGATGCTTCAAAAAACGAAATAAAACATCAAAGGTAATTGCCGGTCTTGCATGTCCTAAATGCCCATCTCCATAAACTGTAGGACCACATACGTACATTCCTACATGCGGAGAATTAAGGGGTTCAAACAACTCTTTTTTTCTACTTAATGTATTGTAAACTTTTAATTTATGTTCCATTTTTATTCTGAATTATTCTCTTGCAAATATACAATAAAGAAATGAATATAGAAAACCTTGCTAAAAAGAGTTTGTGATGAAAATTAAGCATATATTTCAACACTCTTTAAAACAGTTATCAAAAGAGACTGATAAAATTGCTTAAAAGTTTCTCAAAAGTGACACATATCTCCTAAGAAAAAAAATCCAAGATAAAGATTTGGTATTTACTACTAATTAATTACCTTTGTCATTGGTACGTAATTCTACGTGTTTAGACTGCTATATGTAGGCTATTGCGCACGAATTGAAATTATCTATAAATTGAGGAAGGAGGACTTTAGAGCAACTTTGTTTGGTTTGATTATATCAAAAGTAAAAAGAATATAAACAAAATAAACATAACGGCTTCAAAAGCACCTAAAATGAGAGTCGAAACAAAATATTTACAAATCGTAATATATAACCTATAAATCATTCTCTTCCAAGAATAGAGAAGAAAGTAGTATTTAAATTGTATTATTTATTTAGAACGAAAAAGAGAAAAAAAATGAAAGTAAAATTAATGATTGTCTCTGCACTTCTATCGTGCAGCACCACATTTGCAGCTACTCGCTTGGATGTCCTTAATGCAAAATCTCAAAACATCAACCAAATGATGGTAGCTATTCTTCAACAACAACAAAAACCATACGCAGAAGGGGCTAAAGGAGAAGAATCTTTCGATGCCACCGGTCTTATCGTATATGCCTACAAACAAGTTGGATTGGATGTTCCTTACGAAAAAGAAAATTTGTTTAAAACCGGTAGCAAGATTAAAAAAGCTAAAAACTTGGAAGCTGGAGATATCGTATTTTTTCACGATGGTCAAAATACCAAAACTGCAACACAAGTTGGTATCGTTCAACACATAGAAAAAGATGGCAGTTTCAACTTTATCTATGCTTCTCCGGAAAAGGGTGTTATTGTTAGAAACAGTTCTGAAGAAGGGTTTGCGAACAATTTTATGCAAGGAAACAGAATTACATCTGACTCTGAGCTAAATAGCATAAGAAATGGATATCAAAAAGATGTAAAAGCTATTGAAAAAGCGGTTGAAGCAGAAAAGGCAACAAAAGCAGAATTAGAACGTCTTCAACAAGAGTTGGTACAAGCAGAAAACAATGTAAAAATTCTTCAAACTCAACTTGAAAGGAATAATAATGAGCTAATTATTATCAAGTAATCGAATAAAACAATAGTTGTATATCGAAATTTACCATAAAGAAGAATAGCTTTATGAGTAAATTTCGATATGCAAATCTTTCTCTACTCATGACCAAGGGCAAAAAAAAAGAAACAACTCAGTCTAACGCCGATAGTATGAATCGGATTCATCGTTTGCACATTGCACTTAACGAAAAGGAGTTCAAGGTGCTTAATCGTTTTTTTGAAGAATATAACATAACAAACAAAAGCAAATTGATTAGAGAAACCTTAATGTCAGCTATTTTAAAAAAATTTGAAGAGGATGCCCCTACTCTATTTTCAGAAAAAGAGATGAGATAATGACAGACGAACACTACATGAAAATGGCATTGATAGAGGCCGAAGCAGCAGCAAATATTAATGAAATCCCCATCGGTGCTATAATTGTATGTCAAAATCAAATTATTGCACGAGCACACAACTTAACAGAATCTTTAAATGACGTTACAGCACATGCTGAAATGCAGGCTATAACAATAGCCAGCGACTTCCTCGGTGGAAAATATCTTCGCAACTGCACTCTATACGTAACTGTAGAACCATGTGCTATGTGTGCAGGGGCTATTGGATGGGCTCAAATAGAACGAGTTGTTTATGGCACATCTGACGAAAAAAAGGGGTTCTCAATCATTGCTCCCAACGCACTCCACCCCAAATGCCAAGTAACAAAAGGTGTGTTACAAGAAGAGTGCTCCACCCTTATGAAAGATTTTTTCCAAAAAAAACGTTAATTGATATTCAAATTATTGGATTGTTAGGGTAGAAATGCATCCTCTATATGCTCAATGCGGAACTTACCTTGAGGTCGCACGACAACTGAAATTATATCAAAGCGCGTCTCCTTTTGAACATCATTTGCAAAAATATACTTCTCTGCAGCCAAAATAATATTTCGCATTTTACTTTTTCCTACGCTATCGATTGGATGCAACAAATATCCTTCTTTCCTTGATTTTACTTCAACGACAACTAAATATTCCTCATTTTCAGCAATAATATCTATCTCAAATTTCCCACTGCGCCAATTACGATGTAGAATAGAATAGCCTTTAGACTTGAGATACGCAATAGCTTTGTCTTCTCCAATTTTCCCTAATTCATTATGCTCTGCCATAGATTTTTTCATTAACAATAAAGACCTTAAGAACTCACCTTAAATTATCTTGAACAAGAAAATACCTATAAAAAAGGTCAGAATTAACAAGAAGGCAACTACAACTTGCTAATTCTGACACTTATTCTATCTTTTTACCCAACTAAAATTTCCATCCGAAAGTAGCCATTATATCATGATTTGCATATTTCAAATCCAAAGTAGGTTTATCTGTAGGCATTGAAACATATAGATCTCTCTTTTGGTTATTGTAAATATATGCTATATCACAATAGAAATGCTCTCCGCTATAACCTGCACCTCCTGTTATATACATAGACGTCTTTGGTACGGATACTGGTATGTAAAGCCCAATATTTTCAGACAAGTCCGAAGTAATTGTTTGCATAGGTTTTCCTACGTAAGCAAAACCTGCTCTCAATGAAAACTCATCAATTACCTTTACTTCAGCACCTATCTTAAGGGAACTATTTTTGTTCATCTCATCTTTAATTACTCTTCCCTCTTCTTCAATAGCCATGTCATTCATCTCTAAACGCATCGACTTGAAGTTTTCAAAATTATATTCAACACCAATCAATGCTCGTTTAGCAATAACAAAACCTAAACTAGCTTGCAATTTTAACGGTGTTTGCAATGCATACTCATAATAATCGTTTGCAATGCTAGGTTCATCAGCATATTGTCCATTGTAATCGAACTCTATATTACTTTCTTCTTCCATATCATAGAATGTAGGAGTATGGAATGCAAAACCAATCCTCAACCAATCTGTAGCACGTGCAATAGCTCCTACTTTAAAATTCGCTCCTATTCCGGTTGCTTCATAATAATTATCCAAATACCATGATGAACCATCTACACAAGCTTCATCATACATTGACTTTTGTGTATAACGAACAGAGCGCGCCCCAATTGAAACACCCCAATAAAAACGATTACTAATGTTCATTCCGTATGAGAAGTCCCACTCATAGATACGACCGGATTCACTGAATTTCCAAGACTTATCAAATTCAAGCGAATTTCCATTTTCGTCATACCCGAACAGAGAATTTCCATCCTCACCTATCAAGCCTAAATCAATAGCCTCATAGTAAATCAAATCAGGAGTCAATATACTTCCCATATTATCAGTCATCGATGGAAATTCATTCTCACCATGAATATAACTTTCAGCCAACGAACTATAATGAGAATAATTTCTAAGACGATTAAATGATACACCCAAAGAAGAGGTTACATAACCTTTTGTATTCTTATTCCTATTCCCAAAATTAACAACCAATCCAAAATTATTTAAATTGAAATCCATCTCTCCATCATTATTTATAGAAAATGATGGGGTAAACGTAATATCAAAACTTCTGTATATACCTAATCCAGCAGGATTATCTTTCATTGTTGAGACATTACCTCCTAATGCGCCCATTGCTCCTGCCATAGCAGAATACCTCGCAGTTCCTAATACCGGATTGGTTTGGCTAAGATTTAATGCATCATACGCACTTTGTGCAAAAGTTGCAAAAGAGATAGCCAATGCACTAATTGTTAAAAATATTCTTTTCATATTCTATCGTTTTTTTTCTAAATATTAAACTATCTACCACTTATCGTCTTCCCCCTGAAGAACGACCTCCGCCACCAGAGTAACCTCCTGATGAACGACCTCCGCCACCGGAATAACCGCCACCGGATGAGTAACTACCGGAAGAACGACTGCTTGAAGAGCTGCCGGAAGAACGACTGCCGGAATAGCTACCTCCTGAAGAGTAACTTCCAGAAGAGTATCCACTTGAAGAACGACTACTGGAAGAATAAGAAGAGCTACTACTTCCTCTAGAATAACTTGATGAACTTCTTGTTCTGCCACTTCCTGAATAGACGGAACTTCTTGTACTTCCTCCTGAAGAATAACCAGAACTACGAGTCACACTTCTTTGCGGAGTTCCACTTACTCCGGATGAAGAACGAGAACTACTTACACTTCCGCTACGAACAATCTCTCTCGAACCAGTCCTATTAACAGTAGATCGAGTTCCTACACTAGTTCTAACCCCACCTGTACTTGCAGATGCTACACGTCTATTACCAGAAGTTCTAACTCCAATTCTGTGCGCAGTTGAAGAACCTCCTAAAGATGGTTTGTACTCAGGATAAGGTCTCGCTATCGGATAATGGTGGTGATGGTGATGATGACAATAATAATGACAATTATGCCCCCAATACCAATAAGGATTGTAAGAATAGTATGGATAACCCCATAAATAACCATATCTCCAATTCCTATAAGACCAATAGTCGTAATACGGATAATTCCATCCAAAATCATTTACCACATAAAGGTTAACACCATCATTCGCTGCATCATAAATTTCATAATCAGTATCATGAAAAGCATTTAATCTACGAGTATATTGAAAATCATCATCATCCACAATAACAATTGTATCCATATAATAATTGTTATCGACAATTGACGTATCCTCTACATAAATAGTATCTCCAATTGCTTTTACCAACTGTTGTTCTTTTGCTTTAATTACCAATGTTTGTTGACGTAATTTATTTACCTCCTCTTTGCGTTTTTTATCATAGGCAACTTTGTCTGCCTCTGCATCGGATGTAGAATAATAAATATCGTCCACAGCAACTACTTGTAGCGTTGTTATCATTGTAAACAACCACAACATTATTAACTTAATCTTCATTTTCATAAGGCATTCCTCCCTAAAATATAAAAAAATAACTTAACTTTGTCTAGTTTTAGTGAAACAAAGATAGTGAAGTTTTTTTAAATTCCAAATTCCACACTCTTTGAAACACTGCAATTTAATATAATAACCAATAATAAAACAATTAAGTTAGACGAATTTGGCTTTTTTATAGACAATTAAAACAACTGTGTACATGAAATATATTGAGGTTGAATTTTCTTTCCCCTCCTCTGAGGGCTTTGTTAAAGATGTATTGTCTGCACAATTAGCAGATATCGGTTTTGAAAGTTTTACGGAATCTGAACAAACATTGTTGGGTTATATCCCTCAAAAACTCTTTTCCGAAGATACAATTAACAACCTTCTTCGTGAATTTGAATTTGCGCAAAATATCGCTTTTTCTTGCACTGAAATGGAGGATAAAGATTGGAATGAAGAGTGGGAAAAAAACTTCTTTCAACCCATCATCATTGGCGATAAATGTGTAATTCACAGTTCCTTTCATAAAGATTACCCCAAGGCTCAGTATGACATTCTTATAGACCCTAAAATGGCCTTTGGCACCGGACATCATGAAACCACGTCTCTTATGATTGAATCTTTGTTAGAGAATAATCTCAAAGATAAATCTGTACTTGACATGGGGTGCGGTACCGCCATCTTGTCAATCCTTTCTTCTTTATTAGGCGCAGCTAACGTCGTAGGTATTGATATCGATGAATGGGCTTACAATAATGCGATTGAAAATATAGAAATAAACAAGATTTCCAATATCAACCTAAAATTAGGCGGAGCAGAAATTCTAAACGAAGAAATGAAATTTAATGTTGTACTTGCCAACATCAACAAAAACATTTTATTGAATGATATCAAAAAATATGTTAAAACTCTAAACGAAGAAGGAGAATTGTATTTAAGTGGATTCTATGAATCCGATTTAGACGATATTTGCAATGAATGTGCGAATTATAATCTTTCTTACGTTTCGCATAAACGGAAGAAAAATTGGGTTGCCGCAAAATTTAAATATAAAAAATAATGTAAATTCTTATTATGGAATCTCCCAATCAACCTGTTTTATTAGCTAATAAAATAATAGCTGAAACTAATGCCAATTTATTCCTCACCGGAAAAGCCGGAACAGGAAAGACTACATTTTTAAAAGAGTTAAAACAATCTAATACTAAAAGAATGGTTGTACTGGCTCCTACAGGCGTTGCTGCTATCAATGCCGGTGGCATGACTATTCACTCTTTCTTTCAACTGAAATTTGGTCCATTTCTACCCAATGGGCACAAAGAAAAGGATGGCTGGTTCCGGAAAGATAAACTTCAAATTATTAGAACTCTTGATCTATTGGTTATTGATGAAATAAGTATGGTTAGGTCTGATGTACTTGACGCCATAGATGATACTTTACGTCGAATCAGACGAAGTCATAAGCCTTTTGGCGGGGTGCAACTACTAATGATTGGGGACATTGAACAACT
Organism: Bacteroidales bacterium; assembly: GCA_015061185.1. Classification (GTDB taxonomy): domain Bacteria; phylum Bacteroidota; class Bacteroidia; order Bacteroidales; family Paludibacteraceae; genus UBA1181. Next base: position 2,045 of record SUWZ01000033.1, on the reverse strand, counting down.
TCCTCCGGTGGTCAAAGATGAGGAATGGCTGTTGCTAAAAGAGTACTATGAAACGCCTTATTTTTTTAGTAGCCTAGCTCTAAAAAGAAGTAACTATCTTTGTGTCGAATTGACTAAAGTATATCGCCAAAATGATGAAAATTTCGTTAACATACTCAATAAAATTCGTGACAAATCAATTAGCTCCACAGAATTAGAAACATTGAACAAACGTCTGCTTCCTCCCGACCAATATGAAAGACTTGCGCCAATTAACATCTGCACCCACAACTCTGTTGCCAATCGGATTAACCGAAATAAATTGGAAGAATTGGATAGCAAAAAATATGTTTTTGACGCATCTATTTGGGGTAATTTCCCTGAATATTCTTACCCGACCGAAAAAAATTTAGAACTAAAAGAGGGTACACAAGTAATGTTTATTCGGAATGACAACTCCTCTGAAAAACTTTATTTCAACGGTAAAATTGGTACTATTACCTCTATTTCTGAAGAAGGAATTACAGTTAAAGATAAAACAGGGACTTATATCCATGTAGAAAAATGTATATGGAATAATATCAAATACTCTCTTTCACCTGACACAAAAGAAATTGAAGAAACCGTCGATGGCACGTTCCAACAATATCCTCTAAAAATTGCGTGGGCTATCACTATTCATAAAAGTCAAGGGTTAACATTTGAACATGCTGTAATTGATGCTCAACATTCTTTTGCCCACGGACAAGTATATGTTGCACTGAGTAGATGTAAATCATTGGACGGACTATTCTTACGAGGTCCGATTACCATGGAAGCAGTTAAACGAGATGAAAAATTAGAGCTATTCAACCAATACTTGCAATCAATTCGAGCTAAAGAAGAACACATTGATTCTCTGATTACAGAGTACAAAAACCAACTTCTTTTAGAATTATTTTCGACAGAAAAGATTAAATTTTTATTTGATGAAATTGTATCCGAATTATCCGTATATTATAGAAAAAAAAGTTCGGCTACACTCCAAATATTAACAAAACTACATAACTTCTTTCTCAATGAGATTTATACTGTATCTATTTCTTTTCAAAAACAATTAAGAGAATTAATGAATAAAAATGATTCTCAATTTATAAATGAAAGAATAAGAAAAGGTGGAGAATATTTTCAAGAAAAATTAGAGCAATTTGATAAATCTCTTAAATCCCTACCAACCAAAGATTTTAGCGATAAAGAGTGTGAAAAAAAGGTAAAAGAGCTACTATCTGAGTATCAGAAAGAGTATGAAATTAAAGTTGCAACACTTCCTCTTGGTCAACATGGGTTTTCTACTCAAAATTATCTTAAAACAAAAACAAATATATTACTTGGAACGCTCACCATTAAACCGAAGGAAAAGGTGCAATCGTCTCATCCTAAATTACTTGAACGTTTAATACTGTGGAGAAAAGAAGTTGCAGCAAAAAATAAAACTTCTATTTCAAATATACTTAAAGATGTTACAATTTTTGATTTGGCAGAAAGGATACCATCAAATGAAGATAATCTATTACAAATCAAGAAATTCACACCAAGTAAAGTAAAAAAATATGGGAAAGAGATTTTTTCAATAATAAAAGAGGCTTGTTTTGAATTTGGATATGAATCAAATCCGAAATTATTTTCTTCTACAAAACCTACTAATCAAAAAGAGTCAACAGAATTCCTCACTCTCAAACTATTCAATGAAGATAAAAATATTTCTGAAATTGCCAAAAGTAGAAATTTGAGTAACGGCACCATAGAAAATCATTTGTGCACTCTCGTTTGTAACGGATATATTCCTTTAGAAACATTTGTAACAAAAGATCATTATAAAAATATCGTTTCAATATTAGAAGACATGTCTGACGAAATTCGTTTAAAACCAATCAAGGAACAACTAGGTGAGGGTTATTCATGGTTTGAAATTAGATGCGCAAAAGAGTATTGGGAGAAAAACCAAAAAAGCAATGCTGAATTCAAGTTGATAATGCACGATATTAAAAATATTCAGGATGTAACACTCTAGCGACCTCAAGAGGAGT